>CAVDXJ010000225.1:0-3738 GCA_963612765.1 Oscillospiraceae bacterium | reverse complement strand
CCCAGGTCGAGGTCGCCCGTTACCACTCGCTTGAGGCAGACGAGGCGAGCCTGCCCGCGTGCCTGCGCGTCACCGCCCGCACCGCGGACAACCAGCGCGAGGTCATGGCCGTCGAGCACGTGAGCGCCCCCACCTTTGGCGTCCAGTTCCACCCCGAGTCGATCCTCACCCCGCAGGGCGAGGCCATGGCCAGAAACTTCATCAAGATCTGCGACGAGTTTGTCTCCGGCGTCGCCGCGACTGCCTAAGAGAAAGGAACAACCGTGATCAAGGAAGCCATCGAGAAGATCGTCATGAAAGAGGACCTCACCTACGACGAGGCCTACACCACCATGCACGAGATCATGAGCGGCGAGACAAGCCCCACCCAAAACGCCGCCTTCCTGGCCGCCCTTTCGACCAAGTCCTCCACCGCCGAGACGATCGACGAGATCTCGGGCTGCGCCGCAGCCATGCGCGAGCTGGCGACCCCTGTCCCCCACCCCGGCGTCGAGACGCTGGAGATCGTGGGCACGGGCGGCGACCGCTCCAGCACCTTCAACATCTCCACCACCGCCGCAATCATCTGCGCCGCCGCGGGCGTGCCCGTGACCAAGCACGGCAATCGCGCGGCCAGCTCGAAGTGCGGAACCGCCGACTGCCTGGAGGCCCTGGGCGTGAATCTAGACCAGTCGCCCGAGAAGGTCGCGGCCGAGCTTGCCGGTTGCGGCATGGCCTTCCTCTTCGCGCAGCGCTACCACGCCGCGATGAAGTACGTGGGCCCCATCCGCAAGGAGCTGGGCATCCGCACCGTCTTCAACATCTTGGGCCCGCTCACCAACCCGGCCTGCCCCGAGTACTTCTTGCTGGGCGTCTACGACGAGTACCTGGTCGAGCCCGTGGCCCACGTTCTGTCCAAGCTGGGTGTCAAGCGCGCGCTGGTGGTCTTTGGCCGCGACCGCATGGACGAGATCAGCCTGAGCGCCGAGACCGCTGTCTGCGAGCTTGTGGACGGCCAGACCCGTACCTACGTCATCAAGCCCGAGGACTTTGGCCTTTCCCGTTGCGAGAAGAGCGACCTGGCGGGCGGCACCCCGCAGGAGAACGCCGCGACCGTCCGCGCCATCTTGGCCGGCGAGGAGCGCGGTCCCAAGCGCAACGCGGCCCTGCTCAACGCCGGTGCGGCCCTCTACGCGGCAGGCGCCGTCGAGTCCATCGCGGCGGGCATCGAGCGCGCCGCCCAGGTCGTTGACTCGGACACTGCCGCCGCGACCCTCGACGCCTTTGTCAAAGAGAGCAACGAGTAATGCCCATCGAAGACCCCAAAGCCGGCAACATCCTAGAGAAGATCGCCGCCCGCACCCGCGAGCGCGTTGAGGCCGAGAAGCGCGAGGTTCCTCTCGCCGAGATAGCCCGCCGCGCCCGCGCCGTGGCTGCCGCCGAGCTGAACGCTTCGCCCACCGGCGCGTTTGCCTTCCCCTTTGAGGCGGCCCTGCGCGCGCCCGGCATGTCGTTTATCTGCGAGGTCAAGAAGGCGTCGCCCTCTAAGGGCCTCATTTGCGCCGACTTCGACCCCATGGCAATCGCCCGCGATTACCAGGCCGCCGGCGCCGCTGCCGTGAGCTGCCTCACCGAGCCGTTCTGGTTCCAGGGCGCAGGCGCCTACCTCACCCAGATCGCGCAGGCCGTGGACATCCCGGTGCTTCGCAAGGACTTTGTGGTGGACGAGTACATGGTCTACCAGGCCAAGGCCATCGGCGCCGCAGCCGTGCTTCTCATCTGCTCGATCCTTGACGACGAGCAGCTGGCCGCCTACGTGGCCCTGTGCCACGAGCTGGGCCTCTCGGCCCTGGTCGAGGCCTACGCGCCCGAGGAAGTTCCCCGCGCGGTGGCAGCCGGTGCCCGCATCGTGGGCGTCAACAACCGTGACCTGCGCACCTTTGAGGTCGACTTTGGCCGCAGCATCGACCTGCGGCCCGCCGCCGGCACCGAGCGCGTCTTTGTCTCGGAGTCGGGCGTCGAGACGCGCGCCGACGTGGCGCGTCTTGAGGACGCGGGCGTCGACGCCGTATTGATCGGCGAGACGCTCATGCGCGCCGCCGACAAGCGGGCCATGCTCGATGACCTGCGCGGGGTTGGCGAGAGGGACGCGTCCGACGCCGCGGCTGCAGAGCCGGAGGTCCCGGCCCCGGCCGACGCCCCGGCCCCCACCGCCCCCGCCGGCCCCCGCGTCAAGCTCTGCGGCCTGTGGCGCGACGAGGACATCGACGCCGTCCTGGCCGCCGCCCCCGACTACTGCGGCTTTGTGATCGACTTCCCCAAGTCGCACCGCTCGGTCACGCCCGAGCGCGCCATCGAGCTGGGGTATGCCCTGGAAGGCAGCGGCATCACCCGCGTGGGCGTCTTTGTCGACGCCGACCCCGAGACCATCGAGCTTTTGGTCCTGGCCGAGGCCATCGACGCCGTCCAGCTCCACGGCCACGAGGACGCCGCCTACGTCACCGCCCTCAAAGAGCGCCTGCGCGGCCGTGCGGCCGTGATCCAAGCCTTCAAGGTCCACGACGCCGCAGACATCCAAGCTGCCGAAAAGAGCCTGGCCGACCTGGTTCTTCTCGACAACGGCCAAGGCACGGGCCAGGCCTTTGACTGGGGGCTTCTCGCCGTCGACGCACCCACGCGCCCCGGCCGCCCCTTCATCCTGGCCGGCGGCCTCACGCCCCAAAACGTGGGCGACGCCATCGCCGCCACGCGCCCGTACGCCGTGGACATGTCGTCGGGCATCGAGGCCCCGGGCGCGGACGGCGCCCCCGCCAAGGACCCGCAAAAAATGATCGACGCGGTCGCCGCCGTGCGTGCCGCCGGAAAGGAAAAGGAGTAAAGCATGGCCAATTCCCCCGCCTCCCGCGGCCGCTTTGGCATCCACGGGGGCCAGTACATCCCCGAGACGCTGATGAACGCGGTCATCGAGCTTGAGGAGGCATACGACCACTACAAGGACGACCCCGAGTTCAACGCCGAGCTGACCGACCTTCTCAACAACTACGCCGGCCGCCCCAGCCTGCTCTACTACGCCGCCAACATGACGGCCGATTTGGGCGGCGCCAAGGTCTACCTCAAGCGCGAGGACTTGAACCACACCGGCGCCCACAAGATCAACAACGTGCTTGGCCAGGCACTTCTCGCCAAGAAGATGGGCAAGACCCGCTTAATTGCCGAGACGGGCGCGGGCCAGCACGGCGTGGCCACCGCCACCGCCGCGGCCCTTTTGGGCATGGAGTGCCGCGTCTACATGGGCACCGAGGACATGGAGCGCCAGGCGCTGAACGTCTACCGCATGCGCCTTTTGGGCAGCGAGGTCGTAGGCGTCTCGGCCGGCACCGGCACGCTTAAGGACGCCGTGAGCGAAACCTTCCGCGAGTGGACCAACCGTATTGACGACACCCACTACTGCCTGGGCTCGGTTATGGGCCCGCACCCCTTCCCCACCATCGTGCGCGACTTCCAGGCCGTCATTAGCCGCGAGGCCCGCGCGCAGATCCTTGAGGCCGAAGGCAAGCTGCCCGACGCCGTCTTGGCCTGCGTGGGCGGCGGCTCCAACGCCATCGGCAGCTTCTACCACTTCATTGGCGACGAGGGCGTGCGCCTGATTGGCTGCGAGGCGGCCGGTCGCGGAGTCGACACCTGGGAGACGGCGGCCACCATGGCCACCGGCAAGCTGGGCATCTTCCACGGCATGAAGAGCTACTTCTGCCAGGACGA
>CAVDXJ010000224.1:0-3785 GCA_963612765.1 Oscillospiraceae bacterium | reverse complement strand
GTACGAGACGAGCTTCCAGCGGTCCTTCTCGGCGTCGGTCAAGGCAAGCGCGGACGCCGCGTCCTCGTAGCCGTCCTTGCCGGTGGACTGCACGATGTGGAGGTTATCGATGCCCAGCAGGCGACCCTTGAGGCGCGCCATGGCCTCGTTGATCGAGCGGGCGCCCAAAGAGCCGCCAAAGACCAGCAGCATCTGGGCGTCTGCGGGCACGCCCAGGGCAGCGCGGCCGCGGGCGGCGTCGCCGGCGATGACCGAGCGGCGCACAGGGTTGCCGGTCTCCACGATTTCGCACTTGCCCTCGAAGGCGGCGCGGGCCGCGGGGACCGAGATACAGGCGGCCGCGGCGTGCGGGGCCATCATCTTGTTGGCCAGGCCGGGCACGGAGTTCTGCTCGTGCAGCAGGTAGGGCACGCGGGCGTCCTTGCACCAGCCGAGAAGGGCCACCTCGACGTAGGCGCCAAAGCCAATTGCCACGTCGGGGGCGCCGTCTTGCTTGAAGCGGCGGCCCAGCTCCTGCTTGGCTCGCCAGACCGACCGCAGCGACGTGGCGGCCGTCCAGGGCCGCGAGCGGTCGAAGCCCGAGACCTCGATGGGAATCAGCTCGAAGCCCGCCTGGGGCACAAGGCGGCCCTCAAGGCGACGCGTCTGACCAACAAAGCGCACGTGGTGGCCGCGGTCGCGCAGCTCCTCGGCCAGGGCCAGCGCCGGGTTGATGTGGCCCGCGGTGCCGCCGGCGGAGATTACGACCTCAAGTTTCTTGGATGCCATGGTTTGCGCCTACCTTCTTCTTTTGGGTCCCGTGTCGCGGCCGCGCAGGCGGTCGGTGGCAGAAGGGCCCAGGTCAATGCGGGAGCGGCCCCGTTGGGCGTCGCGGCCGCCAAGCGGCGTTGAGCGCGGGCGGGTGTTTTGCTCGCGACCGGGGCGTGGACGGTCTTCTCGCCTGGAAGCGCCGCCGTTGCCGCCACCGTCGATCACCCTAAAGCCACCGGTCTGGACGCCGCCGCGGCCAGGCACCTGCCCTTCTCGGCGAGAAGAGCGCGGGGTCGGCTCGCCCACGAAGGACAGCCCCGGGTCACCGCCGCCCTCGCTCACGCGCCAGGTCCTGCGGGCACGGTCGTTGTCGGTCTCGGGCAGCTCGCTGTGAAGCGACACCGAGAGGATGACGCCCACCATGATCAGGCTCGCGATGATCGACGAGCCGCCGTAGCTGATGAAGGGGATCGGTTTTCCCGTCATGGGCATGATGCCGATGACGCCGCAGACGTTGACGAAGAGCTGGATGGCCAGCATCGCCGTGCAGCCCGACGCGATCAGGCGGCCCGAGAGGTCCGAGGCGTGGCGAGCGATCTCGAAGCCCGCCCAGACAAGCACCGCGAAGAGGGCGAGAAGACCCACGGTACCCACAAGGCCCAGCTCTTCTCCGATGATCGCGTAGATGAAGTCGTTGTAGGCCATGGGCAGGTAGGCGTACTTCTGCTTGGAAAAGCCCAGGCCCACGCCAAAGATCCCGCCCGAGCCAAAGGCATAGAAGCCTTGGATCAGCTGGTAGCCGCTGCCAAGCGCGTCGCTCCAGGGGTCGATGAGAATCATGATGCGGCTGCGGGAGTAGCTGGCCGTAAGGGCAAGGGCCAAAATGCCCAGTACGCCAATACCGCCGATAAGGGCGATCCAGCGCCGGTCAAGGCCCGCGAGATACGCCATGACCAAAAGGGTCATGCCCAAGATCATGGTCGTGCCCTTGTCGGGTTGGGCCAGGATCGCGAAGAGCGGCACCAGGACACCGACGGCCATGAGCTTCAAGACCCGGCCGTCGTCGACGGTGCGCTCCTCGAAGTAGCGCTGGGCGATCTCGGCGGCGCACAAGACGATGAAGATCTTGGCGAACTCCGAGGGCTGGAAACTAAAGCTGCCGATGTTGATCCAGCGGCTCGCGCCGTAGGCATCCTGGCTGGTTCCCGGCAAAAAGACCATGGCCAGCACAACCATCACGGCGATCCACAGGGGCTTGATGAAGTCCTTGGTCCACCTGCGGTAGTCGAAGATCGCGGCGGGCACGGCAAAAACGATGCCGATCAAGGCGTAGCGCAACTGGTGCTTGACGTGGTACATGGGGTCGTTGTCGTACGTGGCGCTGGCCAGGTCGGTCATCGACGAGGACGACCAGATCATCAGCAAGCCAAAACACACCAGGATCGCCGTCACCGCGATCAAGATCACGCGCGGGCGCATGAAGCGCTCGGGCGTCGAGGCGATGGAACGCGAGACGGGACGGTTATTGGGGACAGGCCTGCGACGGCGCTGCTGTTGGGCGACGCTGCGGGCCACGGCTATGCCTTATCGCGGCCAAAGTCGCAGGCCAGCTGCTTGAACAGGCGGCCGCGCTCGCCCATGTTGTTGAACTCGTCAAAAGAAGAGCACGCCGGCGAGAGGAGCACGGTGTCGCCGGGACGGGCCGCGTCAACGGCCGCGTCAAAGGCCTCGCGAAGGTGAGCGGCCTCAATGACCTGCAGGTCGCAGGGGGCGGCGGCCTTGGCGCGCGCGAGGTCGGCGGCCATGCGGGGACCGGCCGCGCCGTAGCACACGGCCACGCGGGCGCGCTCGCACACGGCGCCAGAAAGCGACGTCAAGTCGGTCATCTTGTCGTGGCCGCCCAGCAAAACCACGATGGTGCCCGCGTCGAAGGCGGTCAAGGCCTTCTCGACAGAATCGGTGTTGGTGGCCTTGGAGTCGTTGACAAAGTGGATGCCGGCAAAGGTGCCGCAGGGCTCGATGCGGTGCTCGATGGGGCTAAAGCTGAGAAGGGCACCGGCGATGACCTGCGCAGAGACGCCCAAGAAGAGGGCCATGGCGCTGGCAGCCAGGGCGTTTTGCCAGTTGTGGCGACCCTTGATCGCAAGATCGGCGGCAGGGCCGAGGTTTGTCTCGGCGCCGTCGAGGCGCACAACGAGCTGGCCGTCGCGCACGAAGGCGGCGTATGCGCCGGCGGGCTCGCAAGCCACCGAGAGCTCGCAGACGCGCACGCCGCGGGCGGCCACGCGGGCCGCGGCGGCGCGGCAGTACTCGTCGTCGACGGAAATAACGGCCAGGTCAGAGCCGTCCATGTTGGCAAAGACGCGCTCCTTGGCGGCGGCATAGGCCTCCATCGAGCCGTGCCACTCCACGTGGTCGGGCGTGATGTTGAGAAGGACGGCCGCGCGGGGGCGCAGGCGCTTGGCTGTCGCCAGCTGGAAGCTCGAGAGCTCGGCCACAAACCAGTTGTCAGCCGCGCGATTCTCAATCTGGGAGGTCACGATGGTGCCGATGTTGCCCACGGCCGTGGCGTCCATGCCGGCGGCCGCCAACAGGTGCGCGGTGAGCTTGGTCGTGGTGGTCTTGCCGTTGGTGCCGGTGATCGCCACCCAGTTTGCCGGGCTCTCGCGCCAAGCGAACTCGGGCTCGCCGATGACCTCGGCGGCGTGCGCGCGTGCGGCGGCAAAGAAGTCGCTGAACTCAGAGATGCCGGGAGAAACGACGGCCAGGTCAAAGGCGCCATCGATCTTCTCGGTGCCAAGGCGACAAGCGACGCCCGCGGCCTCGAGCTCGCGGGAAAGGTCGCCCTCGGCACTGGACGCGCCGCCAAAGAGGGTGACCGACGACACGCGGCCGCCCAGCTGCGCGGCCAGGTAGCGGCAAACGGCGGCGCCCGTGCCGCCCATGCCCAGGACGCAGACGTCGCCCAAGGGGGCCGGGACCGCCGCGAACTTCTCGCCGTTCATATCAGTGCAGGTCATAGGTCAAAAACTCCC
>CAVDXJ010000223.1:0-3796 GCA_963612765.1 Oscillospiraceae bacterium | reverse complement strand
CTCACGGGCTGCCTTTGCTGCCGCGTTCTCCCGCTCAAGCGCCGCCGCCTCGGCCGCGGACGGCTCGATGTTGCCGTCGGTGCGTACGCGGTCGGCCGCGTCGGGATGCTCGGACATAAAGCGGTCGACCGTGGCCGCGAGCGACTCCGGCGTGATGGCCTCGTTCTTGCCGAAGTACGCGCCGTAGCACGCGTAGCTGGGCTTATTCGCCGTCGGGAGGTTGAGCTCGGCGGAAAGCTCGCGCACGCGGTCCTTGGTGAGGCCCGCCTCGCGTAAGGGGGAACGCACGCCGAGCTCGTGGATAGCGCGGAAACCGGGCCTGCGGTCCTCTCTGTCGCTCGCGTTCGTGCCGTCGAGCAGCACCGTGCGGCCGTCCGCCTTCATGTGCTCGAGGATCGTCCCAAAGACCATCGACTTGCAGTAGTAACAGCGGTTCCAGGGGTTCGCGCGGAGCTCGTCGTGGCCCTCCCAGAGGTTCACGGGGATGATCTCCTGCTCGGCGCCGAGCATCTGCGCGACCGTCACGGAGTCGTCGGTGTCGCGCGTGATCTGCAGGTCGTCGAGGATGGTGTACGCCTTGACGTCGTAGCCCTCGCGCAGCATCTCGGCGAGCAGGTAGCACGAGTCGACGCCGCCCGAGTATGCCAGGCCGTAGCGAACGGATTTATCGAGGTCAAACTGCATTTCTTGTCCCCCTCAGGACGCGCGTTCCTCTCCGATGCGCCGCCATTCTAGCATCGCGCTTTTCGGTTTCCGAACACTTTGGTGAAATCGTTCGGTTTCTTTAAACGACGAAGGGAGCTGTTCCTATAATGGAGCGCGTTCAATCGGGCGGGGACCGTGGCCGGTGGTCGCGGTAGGCCGGGAAGTGGAGAGAAGAGCGATGACTCATAAAGCTCTGACCAGGCGTTCGTTTGTGTGTGGAGGCCTTGCCGCCGGTGGGGCGGCCGGTCTTGCCGCGTGCGACGGCGGCGACGCGGCTGGTGCCGTGAGCACTTCTTCTGTCGACGCCACCCGTCAGGTCACCATCGCCATGAGCCCCTCGAGCGAGCCCGACGCCGGCTTCGACCCCTGCGTGGCCTGGGGCTGCGGCGAGCACGTCCACGAGCCCCTTATCCAGTCGACCCTCATCCGCACCGACGCCAACATGGACTTCGTCTGCGACCTGGCGACCGCCTACGAGTGCAGCGACGACCGTCTGAGCTGGACTTTTACCCTGCGAGGCGACGCGAACTTCTCGGATGGAAAACCCGTGACCGCCGCCGACGTGGCCTTCACGGTGGCAACCATCAAGGCGTCCAAGAATGCACAGGCAGACCTCTCGGCCGTCGACACCGTTGAGTGCCCGGACGACCACACGGCCGTGTTTCACCTGGTCAAGCCCTTCAACGCGCTACTGTATACCTTGGCTGTCCTGGGCATCGTGCCCCAGCACGCCTACGGCGACGACTACGGCAAGAACCCGGTGGGCTCGGGCCGCTACAAGCTGGCCCAGTGGGACCGCGGTCAGCAGGTGATCCTTGAGGCAAACCCCGGCTACTACGGCAATGCGCCGCAGGTAGAGCGCGTGGTCGTGGCGTTTATGGAAGAAGACGCGGCGCTGGCGGCCGTGCGCGCGGGACAGATTGACATGGCCTACACCTCGGCGACGCTGGCCGACCTTGAGGTGCCCGGCTACACCCTGGAATCCTACGAGACCGTGGACTCCCGCGGCATCCAGCTGCCCGTTATCCCCGCCGGTTCCACGCGCACCGACGGCGCCAACACCTACCCAGCGGGCAACGACGTGACCTGCAACCTGGAGGTTCGCCAGGCCATCAACTTGGCCATCGACCGCCAGGCCCTGATCGATGACGTGCTGGGCGGGCACGGCAGCGTGGCCTACAGCATCGGCGACGGCCTGCCGTGGGCGAGCCCCGACATGAAAATCGAAACCAACCGTGAACAGGCCGGGGTTCTTCTCGGCGATGCCGGCTGGTCGCAGGAGGTGGGCGGTTACTACATGCGCAACGGGCAGGAATGTGCCTTTGACCTGTACTACCCCGCGAGCGACTCGGTGCGCCAGGCCATGGCCAACGCGATCGCCAATCAGCTGGCGGGCATCGGCATCCACGTCACGCCGCGCGGCGCCTCGTGGGACGACATCTACCCGCACGAGTTCAGCGATCCCGTGATGTGGGGCTGGGGTTCCAACTCGCCCACCGACGTCTACGAGCTGTACCGATCCGGCGGCAACCTCAACTTTGCCTGCCGCGAGGACTCGGTGACCGACGCCTACCTGGACGAGGCCCTGGCCGCGCCCACGGTGGACGAGTCGTTTGAGCTGTGGCAAAAGGCCGAGTGGGACGGCGAGCGCGGCCCCGCGCCCCAGGGCGACGCGAGCTGGGTGTGGTTTGCCAACGTGAGCCACCTGTACTGGAAGCGCGAGGGCCTTACCGTGACTGCGCAAAAGTTGCAGCCCCACGGGCACGGCTGGTCGATTCTAAACGACGTCGATGCTTGGAGCTGGGCGTAGCCGGTGGGGGAGAAGCGCCTGCATATCCCCCGTTGGGCAAGTGAGCTTGCGCGCCTCGCGTTGTTGCTTGTAGCCACGTCGATGGTAACGTTTGCCCTGGTGGGCCTCTCGCCCGTGGACCCCGTGCGGCAAAACCTGGGCCAGGCCGCCTACGCGCAGATGAGCGACGCGCAGCGCGACCAGCTGGCCGCTTACTGGGGCACCGACACCCCCATCGTCGAGCGCTACCTGCGCTGGGCCAGCGCCGCGCTGACCGGCGACTTTGGCCAGAGCCTTCGCTTTGGCCGCCCCGTCGCCGAGGTCGTGGGCGAGCGCTTTGCCAACTCGGCCGCGCTCATGCTGGCGGCCTGGGTGCTGGCGGGCGTCTTGGGGCTGGCGCTGGGCGTGGCCGCCGGTTCGCGCCGCGGCAGCCTGGTAGACCGCGCGATCAGCGGCGCCTGCTACCTGCTGTCCTCCACGCCCACGTTTTGGCTGGGTCTGGTGGGCCTCATGGTCTTTGCCGTGTGGCTGCGCTGGGCCCCGTTTGGCTTTAGCGTGCCCTTGGGGGTCGATGCGGCCCAGGTGAGCTGGGCGCAAAAGCTGCAACACCTGGTCCTGCCCGCGCTGGTCTTGGCCGTGGCAAACACGCCGAGCATCGCCCTTCACACACGCGAGAAGACCATCGAGGTCCTAAGCAGCGATTATGTGCGCTTTGCCCAGTCGCGCGGCGAGACCCGCGCGCAGATCCTGCGCCGCCACGGCCTGCGCAACATGGTGCTGCCGGCGATCACCATCGAGTGCGCGTCCTTGTCCGAGGTCTTTGGTGGATCGGTGCTGGTAGAGCAGGTTTTCTCGTACCCCGGCTTGGGTCAGGCGGCCGTGACCGCGGGCCTGGGCGGGGACGCGCCGCTGCTGGTAGCCATCGCGCTGGCCTCGGCGGCTTTTGTCTTTGTGGGCAACGCGGCGGCAAACGTGCTGTACACGGTCGTCGACCCGCGCCTTCGCGGGGGGGTGCGCCGTGGATAGCCGCCTGGACGCAGCGCCCGTGTTGCACGAGGCCCAGGCCACGCGCGGAAGCAACCGCCGCCGCATGTTAATTGGCCTTTTGACCTGCGCCGCGTTTCTCGCCGTGGTTGTCGCGGCGGGGCACGTGTCTGCCGCTGCCGCCGTTGCCGTGAACTTTGCCGAGAAGAACCTCGCGCCTTGCGCGGCGCACCTGTTTGGCACCGATTGGATGGGCCGCGACATGCTGGCCCGGACCTTGGCCGGGCTTTCTACCTCGGTGTTTGTGGGGCTTCTCGC
>CAVDXJ010000222.1:0-3801 GCA_963612765.1 Oscillospiraceae bacterium | reverse complement strand
GGCCCTAGTGTAGCAGGCAATTTACGGAGCCCGTGGACCCCGATACGCCGCCGAAACCTCCCTGATCAAGGACGTCATACTTCGCAAAATCCAAAACGGTCGTGCAAAAACTCGACGCATTTTTGCCAAAACCCGCAAAAGGCCAGGTCAGCTAAAAAACGCCTCTGATTTTTGCACGACCGAATCGCGTTTCATCGAGTATCAAGCCCCTGCCCGGCACTAATCCAACTCCTTGGCGCCGGTATAGAGCTGCCAGTACTCGCCCTTTTGGGCCAAAAGCTCATTGTGGCCGCCGCGCTCGATGATCTTGCCGTGGTCAAGCACCATGATCGCGTCGGCATTTCGCACGGTGGACAGGCGGTGCGCGATGACAAAGGTCGTACGGCCGGCCATAAGCGCGTCCATGCCCTTTTGGATAAGGGCTTCGGTGCGCGTGTCGATCGAGCTGGTGGCCTCGTCCAAGATCAGCACCGGCGGGTCGGCGATCGCGGCGCGCGCGATGGCGATAAGCTGGCGCTGGCCCTGGCTCAGGTTGCTGCCGTCGCCCACCACCGGCGTGTCGTAGCCGCGCGGCAGGCGGTTGATAAACCCGTCGGCGCTCGCGACCTTGGCTGCAGCCACGACCTCATCATCCGTCGCATCCAGTTTGCCAAAGCGGATATTGTCTGCAATGGTCCCGGCAAACAGGTGCGTGTCTTGAAGCACGATGCCCAGGCTCTGGCGCAGGGAGCTTTTGGCAATGTCGCGCACGTCGATCCCGTCGTAGGTGATGACTCCGTCGCGCACCTCGTAGAAGCGGTTGATCAGGTTGGTGATCGTGGTCTTTCCCGCGCCCGTCGAACCCACAAAGGCGATCTTCTGCCCCGGCTTTGCAAACAAGGTGAGATCGGCCAGGACTGTCTGCCCCTCCTTGTAGCCAAAGTCCACGCCATAAAAGCGCACGTCACCGGCCAAGGGCACGTCCTCGCCGTCGATACGCCAGGCCCAACCTGCGGCGCCCGACGCCGTGCGGGCCGCCTGCACGTCAGAGGCCACAAGCGTGACCTCGCCTTCATCGACCTCAGGCTCAAGCGCCATCGCGCCAAAGATCCTCTCGGCGCCTGCCAAAGCGGTGAGAAGAAAGTTGCCCTGCTGCGTCAGCTGCACGAGCGGCTGGCATGCCTGGCGAACAAATACCAGGTAAGAAGCCAAGCTTCCCACATCCATCGAACCCGAGAGCGCCAGCAGCGCGCCCGCCACGGTGACAACCCCGTAGTTCACGTAGCTCACCGAGACCGTCGCCGGGACCATGGTAGAGGCAAAGGCCTGAGCCGTGGTGCCCGTCTGCCGCAGGGCGTCGTTGAGGGCGTCGAACCCTGCGAGCGAGGCGGCCTCGTGGTTAAAGGACTTGACGACCTTTTGACCGGCAACCATCTCTTCGATGTAGCCGTCGAGGGTCCCCAAGGTCTCCTGCTGCGTCTTGAAGTACCCGCGGCTACGCTGCCCCGCGCGCTGCACATAGGCGATGATCACGACGTCGCACACCAACGTTACCAGCGTGAGTCGCCAATCAAGCACCAAGAGCAGGACAAAGGTGCCCACCGTCTGAATCAGCGCCTGGACGGTACCTGCAAAGCTGTTGTTGAGCGCCTCGGACACAGTGTCGACATCGTTGGTAAAGAGGCTCATCACGTCGCCGTGCCGCGTCGCGTCGAAGTACGAGAGGGGCAGGCGCAAGATGTGCTCGAAGAGATCTCGGCGAATGTCGAGAACGACCTTCTGGGCCGCGCGCACCATGACCTGCGTATAGCCCGCCGCCGAGGCCACGCCCGCCGCATAGATAGAGCCCGTCGCGACCACCAAACCAACAAAGCGCTGGTAGTCGCCCTGCCCCACCGCGTTGACGACCGGCTTGATCATATAGGTGCCCGCCAGGTTGGCCAAACCCGAGAGCGTGACCAGCACAGCCACCGCGAACAGTTGGTACTTGGCGTGGCCCATGTAGGCCAGAAGCGTCCGCAGCGTGCGGCCCAGGTCCTGCGGGCGCTTGGGCGCCCCACCCTTACCGGCCATCTAGCACACCCCCTGAGATTCACAAAGTTCCTGGTAAATAGGGTCAGCGGCGAGAAGTTCGCTGTGCGTTCCCACCGCATGCACCCGTCCGTCGTCGAGAATGACGATCTTGTCGGCGTCCATGACCGAGGCCACACGCTGCGCGATGACGATCTTGGTCATGCCCGTGAGGTCCGCCAGGCCCTGCCGGATCCTGGCGTCGGTTGCCATGTCGACGGCGCTCGTCGAATCGTCGAAGACCAGGACACGCGGCCGCTTAAGCAGGGTCCGCGCGATGCACAAGCGCTGCTTCTGCCCGCCCGAGACGTTGACGCCTCCCTGGCCCAGGTCGCCGTCCAGCCCGCCGATGCGGTCCAGGAACTCATCGGCACACGCCACGCGGCAGGCGGCGAGAAGCTCCTCGTCGCTCGCGTCGGCGCGGCCCCACAGCAGGTTGTCGCGCACGGTGCCCGAGAACAAGACGTTGGTCTGCAGCACGATGCCCACGGCGTCGCGCAGTGTCACAAGGTCGTAGTCGCGCACGTCTCGCCCGCCCACCAGGACCTGTCCTGCGCTGGCGTCGTAAAGGCGCGCGATCAGCTGCACAAGGGTCGTCTTGCCGCTGCCGGTGCCGCCCAGGATACCCACGGTCGAGCCAGCATCGAAGCACAGGTCGATGCCCTCAAGCACGTTCTTCTCGGCATCGGCGCTGTACTTGAAGTCGACGCCGCGAAACTCAACGGAGCCGTCGGCCACCTCGCGCACAGCCTCCTTGGGCGCGGGCGAGACGATTGTCGGGGCCTCGTCTTCCACCTCGCGGATGCGCTCGATGCTGGTAAGGGCGCGGGCCAGAAGCAGGAACACGTTCGAGATCATCATCAGCGAGTTCATGACCAAAAGCACGTAGCTCATGAAACCCGTGAGGGTGCCCACCTGCAGGCGCCCCTCAAGAATCAGGTTGCCGCCAACCCACAAAAGCGCCGTGGCCGAGACGTACATCGAGAACTGGAACACGGGGGTGTTGAGCACCGCTCCCTTGAAGGTATGCGTGGCGGTCGCGGCCAGCGTGCCGTTGACCTGGGCAAAACGCTTGGAAACGTGGCCCTCGCGCACGTAGGCCTTGATGGCCCGAATGCCCACCAGGTCCTCCTGCAAAGCATCGTTGAGCGCGTCCATCGTGCGCTGGAGCACGCGATAGAGAGGCCCCACGTGGCGCACGATGAGGCAAAGCGCCACGGCCAAAAACGGCAGGACCACAAAGAAAACGACGGCCAGCTCGGGCGACATGAAGCAGCTCATCACCAGGCCCATCACAAGCATGATCGGGCTGCGCAGAAGGGGCCTGAAGCCGTTGACCATGGCGTTTTGGATAACCGTGACGTCGGTCGTCATGCGCGTGACCAAAGACGAGGTGTCAAAGCGGTCGAGGTTCTCGAAGGCGTAGGCCTGCACGCGCGCGAACTCCTCGCGGCGGATGTTGGCGGCCAAACCCGTCGTGGCGCGAGCCGAGAACTGCGCGAAGCCCTGGCCAAAGAGCAGCGCGGCGACCGAGCAAGCGATCATCGCAGCCCCGCAGCGCCAGATCACGCCGGCGTCGCCCGCAAGGACACCGTCATCGATGACAAACGACATAATCACGGGAATGAGCAGCTCAAGGCAGGTTTCGATCGAGATGCAGACGGCGGCGAGAACAACATCGCGGCGATATGGGCCAAAACTCTTGGCCACCCACTGGATATCAGTCATCGAGGCCCACCGCCTCGTGGCCGT
>CAVDXJ010000221.1:0-3803 GCA_963612765.1 Oscillospiraceae bacterium | reverse complement strand
GTGTGCATGTTCTTCCAAAAGGTTTGCTCTTCCATGCACCGTATGGGCCTCTACGCCTTCGCAAACGTCGTTGGCTCGATCTTCCAGACCATCCTGTGCGTCTTTGGCTCGGCAAGCCTGGGCCTTGGCGGCGTCGCTGCGACCTCTCTTGTCTACTTTCTGGGCATCGACGTCACGATGATCATCAGCTTCCGCAAGACGTTGGGCCAGATCGGCATCAAACAGATGGCTGTCTCGTGCGCCCGATCGCTTTTAATTGGCATCGCCGGCAGCGCTGTGGGCTTCGCCATCTGCACGGGCCTGGGCTTTGTCGTGGGTTCCGCGACTTCGTCTGCCCTGCACGCCATGCTCTACTGCGTGGTGGGCGGTATTCCCTCGCTCATCGTGACTTTTGGCCTGGCGATGCTTCTCAAGATGCCCGAGAGTGACTTCATCAAGTCCCTTATCGGCAAGGTCCTTCACAGGGGGTAAGGACCTCTACCGGCAGTTGTTTTGTCTTCGTTACGAGTTTGTCTCGATAATTCCTGCGACACTTTAGCGTGGTAAAGTGGTTGAGCTTTTTGACCGAGAAGACCCTGACAAGAGGGGATAGAGACGTGATTGCTGGAACTGCCCGTGGTTTTCGTGACATCCTGCCCAAAGAGGCGCTGGCGCGTGAGCGCATCTGCGCCACGGTGCGGGAGTGCTTCAGCGGGCATGGCTATCTGCCGGTCGAGACCCCGCTGTTAGAGGACCGCGCCACGCTCGAACGCGGCGGTCGCATCAAGAACACGCCGTTCCAGCTCTTTGACGCCGACGGCAACCTGCTTATGCTGCGCCCTGACCTCACGCTTCCCATTGCTCGCCTGGTCGCAGGCCACGTGGCCCAAGACGAGCTACCTGCCCGCTTTAGGTATAACGCCCCGGTGGTGCGTGAGCAGCAGTCGCTGCGTGGCCAGCCCCGTCAGTTCACCCAGCTGGGCGTCGAGCTTGTGGGCGCCGACGGCGCGGCTTCCGAGGTTGAGGTCGTCCGTCTCCTCGCCGAGGTCCTGGATGCCCTGGGCGTTCCTGCCTGGCGCGTGACCTTTGGCTCGGTGACCCCGCTTACGGCCCTTTTGGACGCCTGCGCCCCCAACGACGATTTTAGCGAGCAGGTTTTGTCCCTGGTACACGGCTCTGACCTCGTGACCTTGGACGAGCTCGTAGACGCAACGCCCGAGCTCAAGCCCTCCGCGGCCCGCGCTCTGCACGCTATCCCGCGCATGCACGGCGGCGTCGAGGTCATCGATAAAATCGACGACCTTCTCGCCTGTGCCGACGTGGCGCCCGCGCGGCGCGGCACCAGCGAGCTCAAGGCCCTTGTGGCAGAACTCGCCGACCTCTTTGACGAGGGTCGCCTGAGCTTCGACTTCTCGATCATCAACAGCTTCGACTACTACACGGGCATCATCTTCAAGGGCTACGCCGAGGGTATCGCCGCAAGCGTTGCCTCCGGCGGCCGCTACGACGCCGTTCTTGCGAACCTTGGCCGTCCCGGCCTTGCCGCCTGCGGTTTTGCCCTCTCGCTCGAGCGCCTGCAAGAGGTCCTGGGCGAGCCGGGCGAGTCCGGCGTCGTGACCCCGGGCGTGCGCGTGTCTTCTCGCCCCTTGCGCATCGCGGTTCCTAAGGGCTCGCTTTTCAAGGACTCGCTTCGCGTGCTTGCCGCCGCCGGCCTTCCCACCAAAGAGCTGGAGAACCCCGGCCGCAAGCTCATTATTCGCGAGGACGACGTCGAGTACATCATCGTGCGCGCCCAGGATGCCCCGTCCTTTGTGGGGGCTGGCGGCGCCGACTGCGGCATCTGCGGCAAGGACTCGCTGGTAGAGGCCAACCTCGACCTGCTGCAGCTGGTTGACCTGCGCTACGGCGGCTGCCGTTTTGTCGTGGCCGAGCCTGCCGCAAACGCAGGCCAGGCCGAGAAGAACTACCAGTGGCGCGGCACCGTGCGCGTGGCCACTAAGTACCCGCGCATCACCCAGCAGTACTATGACCGCATTGGCCAGCAGGTCGACATCTTGACCCTGCACGGCAACATCGAGCTTGGCCCCATCGTGGGCATGACCGATCGCATTGTGGACATCACGGCCACGGGCACCACACTGCAGGAAAACGACCTCGTCATCGTCGACGACGTCATGGAGTGCACCGCTCGCTTTTTCGCGGGCCCGGCAGCCTACCGCTGCGATAAGAGAATCCGAGACCTCGCGGCGTCTCTCGCCGAGGTCGTGAAAGGGGAGAACTAACCATGCGTAAGATCCAACTCGCCCAGGGACGACCCCTCACCACCGACGACCTCAACCGTTCGAGCGCCCTTCCGCGCGAGATCATGGCATCTGCCGAGAAGATCGTCGACGACGTGCGCGAGCGCGGCGACGAGGCCGTGCGCGACTACTGCCTGCGCTTCGACGGCGCCTGTCCCGAGTCCTTCCGTGTGCCGCAGGAGCTCATCGACGAGGCTCCTTCGATGGTGGACCCCGAGTTCCTGAAGTCGCTTACCCGTGCCCGCGACCAGATTCTGGCCTTCCATGAGAAGGAGAAGGAGGAGTCCTGGTTCACCACCCGCGCGGACGGCACCATCCTGGGTGTCAAGGTGACGCCGGTCTCCTCTGCCGCGGTCTATGTGCCTGGCGGCCGTGCCCAGTACCCCTCGACCGTCTTGATGGACACCCTGCCCGCCAAGGTGGCCGGCGTCGAGCGCGTGGTCATGGTGACCCCGCCCCAGCGCGACGGCTCGCTTTCTGCCTATACCCTGGCCGCGGCCAAGCTCGCGGGCGTCGACGAGGTCTACGCTGTGGGCGGCGCCCAGGCCATCGGCGCGGTGGCCTACGGCACCGAGTCCATTCCCGCCTGCGACAAGATCGTGGGTCCCGGCAATGCCTATGTGGCGGCCGCTAAGCGCTACGTCTCGGGCGACGTGGGCATCGACATGGTGGCCGGCCCCTCCGAGGTCTGTGTCTTGGCCGACGCCACGGCAGACCCCGTGGTGGTCGCGGCCGATCTCATGGCCCAGGCCGAGCACGACCCGCTGGCCAGCTGCTACCTTGTTACGTGCGACGCCGAGCTGCCGCAAAAGGTTCTGGACGCGGCTGAGCTTCTCGTCTCCCAGTCCCCGCGCGAAGAGATCACCCGCGCTTCTCTGGACAACCGCGGCGTCATCGTGGTGGCCCACAGCCTCGACGCGGCTGTCGACGCCGTCAACGTCGTGGCGCCCGAGCACCTGGAGCTGCACTGCAAAGATGCCATGTCGCTGCTGGGCAAGATCAAGAACGCCGGCGCCATCTTCGTGGGCGCCTGGAGCTCCGAGCCTCTGGGCGACTACGTTGCCGGACCCAACCACACCCTGCCCACCGGCGGCACCGCCCGCTTCTCCAACCCGCTGGGCGTTTACGACTTCCAAAAGCGCTCGAGCGTCATCTGCTACACGTCCGAGGGCATGCTGGCAGATGCTCCGGCCACCCAGGCCATGGCGCAGGCAGAGGGCCTGTGGGCCCACGCGTTGTCTGTGGGCATGAGGCGCCGCCTGGCCGAGCAGGGCCTCGAGGGCTACGACGACGCGGTCGCCGCCTGCGAGGGCGCGGGCAAGGTCGCCTGGCCCACCGAGCTTTCCCAGCCCGGCACCCCGTTTCTTCCCGGCTACGCCAAGGAGTCCTAAGATGGCAGACCTTTCCTGGGCGGCCAAGCGGGCGAGGGAGGCCCTTCAGGGCTTCGACCCTTACGACCCGGCCTTCACACCCTGCCGCATCAACCTCTCGGCAAACGAGAACACCCACGAGCTGCCGGCCTCG
>CAVDXJ010000220.1:0-3805 GCA_963612765.1 Oscillospiraceae bacterium | reverse complement strand
AGCGAAAGCAGGGTTTTGGCCGTTGGCGCCGACGCCAAGCGCATGATCGGCCGCACCCCCGGCTCCATCATCGCCGAGCGTCCCCTGAAGGACGGTGTCATCGCAGACTTCGACGTCACCGAGGTCATGCTGCGCTACTTCATCGAGAAGGCCCGCGAGCGCCGCTATCCCTGGAGCCCGCGCCCCCGCGTCGTCGTGTGCGTCCCCTCGGGCGTCACTTCTGTCGAGAAGCGCGCCGTCTTTGAGGCCACCATCCAGGCGGGCGCTCGCCAGGCCTACCTCATCGAGGAGCCCATGGCAGCCGCCATCGGCGCCGACCTTCCCATCGAGGACCCCACCGGCTCCATGGTCGTTGACATCGGCGGCGGCACCACCGAGGTCGCTGTCATCTCGATGGGCGGCATCGTCGTCGCACAGTCCATAAGAACGGCCGGCGACGAGTTCGACGCCACCATCCTGCAGCACGTCCGCGACGCCTATAACCTCTCAATCGGCGAGCGCACGGCCGAGGACATCAAGATCAAGGTCGGTTCCGCCGCGCCTCTGGCCGAGGAGCTCGACGTCGAGGTCAACGGCCGCGACGTCATGAGTGGCCTGCCCAAAACCGTGCGCATCGAGAGCGAGGAGATCCGCCGCGCCCTCGACCGCCCCCTCGACGAGGTCACCAAGGCCGTCAAGGACGCCCTTGACGTTACCCCGCCCGACCTGGCCTCTGACCTTATGTACTACGGCATCCTCTTGACCGGCGGCGGCGGCATGCTGCGCGGTCTTGACCAGCGTCTTCGCGAGGAGACCGGCGTGCCCGTCAACGTGAGCCCCACGGCGCTCGAAAACGTCGTCAACGGCTGCGCCAAGGTCCTCGAGGCAAACGCCTTGTCCGGCGGCTTTGTCCAGAGCACGGGTCAGTAAACGTGGCTCTTTCTACGCCTGGTCGGCATAACGCGCCGACCCTGGGAAACAACAACACAAGCGGAGGCGGCAAGCAGCTCATTGTCTGCGTTGCTGTCTCTCTTGTTATATTCACGGTGAGCTGCCGCATGGGTTCCAACAGCCCGTTTGAGCTCGTACGCGGCGCCTTCCAAACGGTGACGTCGCCCGTGCGCTACCTGGGCTCGACGGTCTCGGCGCCGTTCCAGGGCGTTGGCAATGTCATCACCAACCTCACGACCGATCAGCAGACGCTGTCCGACCTGCAGGCCGAGAACGAGCGCCTGCAGGCGAGAAACGCCGAGCTCGAGGAGGCCGAGCAGACCGCTTCGCGCTTGCAGAGCCTGCTTGACCTGCAGGATAGCTATAACCTCCAGTCGACCGCGGCCCGCATCATCTCGAGCTCGACCGATTCGTGGACCTCGACCGTCACGATAGACAAGGGCTCCGCTTCTGGGCTCACCGTCGGCATGCCCATCATGGCGTCCAACGGTGTCATCGGCCAGATCATCCAGTGCAACTCGGCGACCTCGGTCGTGCGTCTCGTCAAGGACGAGTCTTCCTCGATCTCGGCCATGGTCCAGTCGAGCAGGGCCCAGGGTATGCTCACCGGATCTGCCACCGGCCAGGTGACGCTCGAGCTTATTCGCACCGGTCAGACGGTCGAGGTGGGCGACGTCGTCGTTACGAGCGGATTGGGCGGCGTTTTTCCCAAGGGCCTGCCCTTGGGCCGCGTGACCTCGGTCGAGAACAACCCCGGCGCGCTTTACCTCGACATAGTCGTCGAGCCCTTTGCCCACACCGAGAACAACGAGGAGGTCCTGGTCATCACCTCGCTCACCGAGGGGCAGCAGGCCTCTGCCGAGGACATCGCCGCGGCTGATGCGCAGGAAAACGCGGGCAAGACAACCTCGACCGATGCGTCGACTGGCACCACAGAATAGGACGGCTCATCACCTATGCAGATAGCGGATAAACACAGGGACTTCAAGGGCACGGCGATCGTCGCCGTCGTCTGTCTTGTCCTGCAGCTGGCCCTGGCGCCCAACCTTGGGCTCGGCAACGGCCGCGCAAACTTTGCCCTGGTCTTCTCCGCGTGTTTCGCGCTCACTCAGGGAGGCCCGCGCTCGGCGGTCGTCGGGTTCTTCTCGGGACTTTTCTATGACCTTTCCAGCACGACGCCGATCGGCCTCATGGCTTTTTGCCTTACCGTCTCGAGCTATTTGCTGGGCGCCGAGGCAAGAAACCGCATGTCGGGCGATTTCGCCGGGTCGGTTCTTCTCGCCGCGCTGGCCTCTCTTGGCACGAGCCTTGTCTACTGCCTGGGCATGCTTTTCGTTGGCCAGACGTCGTCTCTTGTCGATGCCGTGGTCCTGCGCGCGCTGCCAATGGCCCTTCTCACCCTGGTCTTTTTCCTTCCGTTCGCGTATTACTACTCGCGCATCCGTACCTCCGGGTCCAGCCTGGGCGCGGGCGGGGGCCACTTCTCTAAGAGGGGCCTGTAACTTTTGATGGACCTCTCGTTAGTCATCATCATTGTTTGCGTCGCTCTCGCGGCCGCCCTTCTCGCCGTCTTCTTTGTCTTTGGTAGGGAAGAGGCCAGCTTCACGCTGGACATCGGCGGGGGCGCCCCGCGCGCCGCGGGCGGGTCGGACGAGTCGGGCGAGAAGAGCATCTCGTCTAGGCTTGTTGGCTTTGCCGTGGTCGTCGGCGGCGTCTTTACGGCCCTGGTGGCGCGTTTGTGGTCGATGCAGCTCGTCTCGAGCGACGAGTACGCCGAGCTTGCAGAGTCCAACCGCACGCGCACCGTCACCACGGCAGCCCCGCGCGGGCGCATCCTTGACCGCAACGGTAAGGAAATCGTGACCAACCGCCCGTGCCTTACCGTCACGGCGACCTCCGACGTCGTGGACGACGAGATCGAGATGACGCTTCTGGGCAACCTCATCGGCATGCCCATGCAGGCCGTGCGCCGCAAGATCCAGGACACCTCCCAGGGCGCCCAGAGCGCGCGCACCGTATCGGTCGACGTCTCGCGCCGCGTGGTGGCCTATATCGGCGAGCATCCCGCGCTCTTTAGCGGCGTCTCGGTCGAGGAAAGGACGCAGAGAAGCTACCCCCTGGGTTCTCTCGCCGCCCATGTCGTGGGCTACACCGGTACGGTCACGGCCGAGCAGCTTAAGTCGACAAGCGACGACGAGGATGCCGTCGAGTACAAGTCCGGCGACGTCGTGGGTCAGTCGGGCGTCGAGCTTATGTACGAGAGCGTGCTGCAGGGAATCCGCGGCGAGCAGACTGTCTACGTCGACGCCAGCGGCAACGTTTTGGACACCTCGACCACCATCGACCCGCAGAGCGGTAGCGACCTTTACCTCACCATCGATGCCGATGTCCAGGCCGCGGCCGAGGCCTCACTCGAGAAGATCGTCGCCATGTGCAAGGATTCCGGTTACGACTGCACCGGCGGCTCGTGCGTGGCCGTCGACTGCACCAACGGCGAGGTCATTTGTTTGGCGAGCTACCCCACGTACTCGCCCAACATTTTTGTGGGCGGCATCTCGAGCGCCGACTGGTCGGCTTTGCAGGACGAGAACGCCAATTACCCCCTGATGAACCGTGCCATCGCTGGTCAGTACCCGTCTGGCTCTACCATCAAAGCCTTAACTACTTTCGCGGGCCTTGACTACGGCATCGTGAGCACCGACGCGTCTTTCTACTGCACCGGTTGGTGGACAGGCTTTGGCGAGAACTACGGCATGTCGTGCTGGACCTCCTACGGCCACGGCGCCGTCAACCTTTCCACCGGTCTTACCAATTCTTGCGACATCGTCTACTACGAGATTGGCAAGGGTTTTTATTACTCCGATAACAGCGAGGG
>CAVDXJ010000219.1:0-3807 GCA_963612765.1 Oscillospiraceae bacterium | reverse complement strand
GTGCCCGAGGCCTTAGACGTGAAGTCGACCTTCTTGCCGTTCTCGGTCACCGAGACCTTGGACGGGTTGGCGGCGCGGATGGTGATCGAGTCGGTCACCGTGAACTCCTGCTCCCAGGGGCCGGTCACGCTCTCGGCAACGGCGCTCGTGCCGTCGCAGGTGATCTCGAGCCACGAGTACTCGCCGTCGGCGACGGATACCTTGACCACGGTGGCCTGCTGGACCGTGGTCGCCGCGGCATCGGCGGCGGTGCCGTCGGCGGAAGTCGTGGTCGTGGCCGTGGTGGTCGCAGAGGCCGAGCCGTCCGTAGAGGACGTGCTAGTAGTGGACTTGCTCGACGAGCTGGAGCCGGAGTCGCTGCTCTTTGACGAGCCGGAGTCTGCGCTGTTCACGCTCACCGTCTGCCCCGCCTGGCTGCTCGTGGCGCCGGTCTTTGCGTTAACGCACGACGTGGCCGCAAAGACCAGGATGCCGGTCAAGACCATGGCGAGAATGACGATGACCGCGAAGGTGGCGTTTCTCGAATCCGAGAAGAACCCAAGGATACCGCCCCTCTGCGAGCCGCGTCTTCTCCCCCGCTGGCCCCCACGGCTACCCGAGCCATAGCCCGACTGCGGCGCGCGGCGGCGCACGTTAGGACGGTCGACGCTCGCGATGTTTCGAGACGACCGGCGTCCCGTGATGGTCGAGGCTCGCTCGTAAGGCCTGGCGCGGTCGTCATAGCGCATGTCGTCGCTGTAGTCGCCCGAAACGACGCGGCGGGTGCTCACGTCGTCGCGGCGATAGGAGCGCTGCGGCCTGCTGGAGCCGCCGGAGCGACCGCCGTTGGCGCGGCCGCCGGAATACTGCCTGGTCATCTGGGTACTAGCTGCTCCCGTCACCTGCTGCCTCTGGGACAAAAGCCTCGAGGCGGGGTCGTTGTTATTGGTCGTCCTTCTCCGCTGGTTGCGGGCCCTACGGGCGCTGCCGCGCGAGTACTCGTCCTCTTGTTGGCGAGAAGAACCCTGCGGGGCCGCGTTGTAGCTGTGGCCCTGCTGCCCCTGGCCGTAGCCGCCGTGCCCATAGGCCGAGGCGGCAGAAGGGCCCGAGCCAGCCATGGGCATCGTGCGGCGCGGGCGGGCATCAGAGACGGACGCGAAGGCGCCCATGTCGCCCGCAGGCCCTCCCGAGGTGGGGAGAAGCCCGCGGTACTCCACGTAGGCCTTGGGCCTCGAGCCCTCGGCGTTGACCACGTCGTAGCCGGCGATGAAACGCCCCGTCTGGGTGTCTCGCGTGCGGCGGCGCAGCTCGTGGGACGATGTGCCGTGGACGTAGTGGTAGAGCTCCTCCTGGAAAAGATCGGTGATCTCGCGGGAGTTGAGGCCCAGGTAGCGGGCGTAGGAAGAGAGCATGCCCTGCGCATAGCCGCTCTGCGGTATGCGCTCGAAGTCGCCCTCCTCGAAGCTCACCAAAACATCCTCGCGCAGCTTGAGGATGCGCGAAGCCTGCTCGATGGAGAGGCCGAGTTCGTGCCGGCGTCTTTGCAGCAGTTCGCTGAAATGCGGCTTTGGCACCCTACTCTACCCCCTGATACATAGCCTCTTGGGTCTTGAGCTCCTCAAGACCCTCCATGTCGATCAAAACATCCCTGGGCTTCGAGCCGTTGGCCGGACCAACGACGCCCTTGGCCTCGAGCATATCCATGATGCGCCCTGCCCTAGCATACCCAACCGAGAGGGCTCGCTGAAGGCCCGAGGTGGAACCCAACTGGGACTCCACGACAAGCTGCGCCGCCTGCCAGACCAGCGGGTCGTCTTCCTTGGGCGCGTCGGCGCCGGGCATGCCGGGCGCGTTGGGCACCACAGCGGTGAGGATGTCCTCGTGGTAGTCGGCCGTGACCTGCTCGCGAACAAACTTTACCGTCTGCTCGATCTCGTCATCGGAAACCCAACAACCTTGGGCGCGCCTTGGCTTCTTGCCGCGCAGCTTCACCAGCATGTCTCCGCGGCCCAAGAGCTGCTCGGCGCCCTTCTGGTCCAAGATGATGCGCGAGTTCAAGGAGTTGTCGACCGAGAGCGCCACACGGTTGTCGATGTTGGCGCGGATAAGCCCGGTCACGACGTCGGCCGAGGGGCGCTGCGTGGCCACGATCAAGTGGATACCCGCGGCGCGGCCCAGCTGGGCGATGCGCACGATCGAGGTCTCGACGTCCTTGCCGGCGACCATCATGAGGTCGGCCAACTCGTCGATCACGATAACGAAGTACGGCATGTGCTTGGGCGGGTTCTCCATGTCGGCGTACTTGCCGCCGTCCACGTTGCCGTTGTAGGTCTTGATGTCGCGAACCTTGTAGTGCTCGAAGACCTTGAGGCGGCGCTCCATCTCGGTGACGCCCCACTGAAGGGCGCTCGCGGCCTGGCGCGGCTCGGTGACCACGGGAACGTAGAGGTGCGGCAGGCCCGCATAGCCCGTGAACTCGACGCGCTTGGGGTCGACCATGATCAGGCGCACCTGCTCGGGCGTGGCGCGCATGAGCATGCTCATGATGATGGAGTTGAGAAGGACCGACTTACCCGAGCCCGTGGTACCGGCCACCAAAAGGTGCGGCAGGCCCGCGAGGTCGACCACGATGGGCTTGCCCTCGGAGTCGCGGCCAAAGGCGCACTCAAGGGGGCCGCCCTGCGCAAAGGGAAGCACGTCGGACAAGAAGACCGGGGTGCTCTTCTCATTAGGGATCTCGATGCCCACAAGCGAGGTGCCGGGAATCGGCGAGAAGATACGAACCGACTTGGCGGCAAGCGACAAGGCGATGTCGTCCTCGAGGTTGACGATCTTGTTCACGCGCTCGCCCTCGCCCATGGCGATCTTGAAGGTCGTGACCGAGGGACCGGCGGTCCAGCCGGTCACGCGGGCGCCCAGGCCAAACTCCTCGAGGGTGGCTTGGAGCTTCTGCGCGGTGCGGGTGAGCTCCTCGTCGTTGGAGAAGTCGCCGGTAAAGGCGTCGTTCTGGCGAAGGATCGACAGCGGCGGCAGCTCATAGGACTCGTCGGCGTCGCCGGGGCGGCTCAACGTCGCCGGCGCCTCCTCGACAGCGGCCTTGGAGCCCTTGGGGTGCTTGAGGAAATCCGGGATGGCATCGCCCTTCTCCGGCTGAGAAGCGCCCTTGGCAGACGTCGAGGGCACCGGGTCGTCGAAGGGGGTCTCGACGGCGGCGGTGCCCGCGGGCTCGTCGAAAGGCGTCTCGACGGCCGCGGCGGCCTTGGCTTTCTTGCCCTTCTTCCTACGGGAGGACAAAAGCGAGGTCTTGGGCTCGTCCGCGGTCTTCTCGCCGTGGCCGGCCGCGTCGCCCGTCGCGAAGAGGGAGTCGTCGACCGCGCCGGGGGCCTCAACGCCCGACTCGTCGATGACGTCGTCGGCAAAGGCGAAATCGCTCGTCTTGAGGACGGGCATAACGGGCTTGTTGCGCTTAAGGACGCTCGTCTTGCGCTCTCCGATGAAGGTGGTCTGGCCCTCGCCCGTCTCGTCGAAAAGCGAGCCCTGCGAAGGCTGGGAGGCCTGCTGCGCCACCGAGGTGTCGCTGCCCTTGGCAAACCTGCGGGGCTTGTCGTTTGCCATGGTGGCCTCGTGCGTGACGGCGCGCTCCTGGGCGCGCTGCTCGGCCGCCAAGCGACGGGCCTCAGAAGCGGCGCCCATACGCGCGGACACGCGGGACACGACGTCGGTTATCGAGAAGCCGCACACGACGAAGCCCGCCACGATGATGCCGAGAAGGATCACGTTGCCCACAATGACGCCCAGGTAGGTCGACAGGACGCAGGCGATGCCGCC
>CAVDXJ010000218.1:0-3822 GCA_963612765.1 Oscillospiraceae bacterium | reverse complement strand
GCCACGCTGGATTTGCCCGAGGCGATTCCCCCGGCGAGAAACACGACGTACACGGCGGCCTCCTATCGATACGCGGCGTGCGCGCGGCCATCGGCGGCCGACGCGGGAATCAAATCATAGGGCATCTGTCGCTTGAAGACCCAGACCATCGCGCATACAAAGAGGGTCACCACGTCAAGGTCCGAGAGCAGCAAGAGGCCAAAGACCGCAATGCGGGCCAGGTAAAAGACCAAGCGCAGGAACCCGTGGCGTAGCTTAGTGTCGCAGGTCGTACGCACAATGAAGCCGCCGAAGGTCTGGCCGCGACCAAGCAACGGGACAAGAAACTCAAAGAGGATGACGAAGCCGGCCGCCACATAGAGCCCCGCATTGGCGGGAAGGGCGTGCAAGTAGCCGCGACGCACAAGCCACTGGCCGCCCGCATAGGCAATGCCCGTGCAGCCCGCGATAATGAAGGCGTCCAGGCAAAGGGCCACCAAGCGGCGAACAAAGCCAGGCTTGGCCGTGACCTCAAGATCTGCGGGGTCGCACTTCCTGGGCAGGAAGTGGCCCAGGGCAAGAGCCACCAAACTACCGATCAAAGCGCCAGTCGTGTTGGTCAAGATATCGTCAACGTCAAAGGTGCGATAGGCATACGGGTACAGGCCAAACAGGCCCGTGAGCTGCGCCGTCTCGATCAAGGTCGAAGTCGCAGCGCCCAACAGCGTGGACGTTACAGGTCCCGCGTCAAGTCCGCGGCACAAGATGAAGCCAAACGGAATGAACAACACCACGTTGGCCCCCAGCTGAAATACAGCGTACTTGGTGTTGCGCCTGAGGTCCCCTATGAAGTCTAGGATATCGGTGCGCGGCGCGATGCCGTACGTGATACCGGGGCCTGAGTCGCCCGTGGGCAGCGGGTACAGTGTGAAGCACACGAGACCCAAGAAGTAGAGGACGGCGAGATAGGCCCCCAAGGCCGAGAAGAAGCGAAGGCTTCCGTCTCGGCGGTAAAGAAACGCCAGGATAGGCAGGGTAAGTAGCAGCGATACCAACGGCCACAAGAAGAGGGCCGTGGCAAAGGTGTCGGAGTAGGCAAGCAGGTACTTCATGTAAAGGGCGGCGCCTTTCAAAAAGCGGGCAGGGACCCGCGAGAGATCGGTCGAACCCCTACAACGATAGGTGTCAGCGCCGCTCACCGGGGAACCCCCACGGTTTTCTCGCCAAAAAAGCTCAACCCCTCCCCTTTCCCAAGATGTCCGCCGCCTCTCATGGGTCCAACGTCACGCCCGCGCGACTTTTCCTGGTTTAAAACGAGATCCGGCAAGTAGCAAACCCCATTGGGCTTCCAGCCAACTGGGCAAACGTCGCCAAAACAGCCCCGTCTACTTGTCGCACACCGATTTAAACCAGGAAATGTCGCACGTGGCCACACGCGGGCCTACCGCAGGCCCACAAAAGGGCGGAAGGCCCCAACCGGGACCCTCCGCCAAGTCGCTAAAGCTATGAAACCGCGCCTGTGCTCGCGTTACTCCACGGATTTCAGGGCCTCGAGCATGTCAACCGTCGACAGGCGGCGCAGCTCGACGAAGTACAGCGCCACGGTAATCGCGCCGATAACTACCAGCGGCACGATGAACTCGATCGGGGCCACCTCGGGATTGAACATGACGTTGTCGGGCGGCACGACGTTCAAGATGTACTCATGAAGCGCCACGCCCAGGCCGTAGCCCGCCAACAGGCCAAGGATCGTGAGCAGAATCGTCTCGCGGTAGATGTACATCGTGGTCTCGTTGGAATGGAAGCCCAAGACCTTGATCGTGGACAGCTCGCGCATGCGCTCCGAGACATTGAGGTTGGTGAGGTTGTACATGATGACCACAGCCAGCATGCTGGCCACCAAAATAAGGATGCCCATGATCTTGTTGAGCGAGGTCACAACAGTGTCTAACTGCGACTGCAGCGCGGTGTTTTGCACCACGGACTTCACGGCGTCAAGGCGCATGAACTCGGCCGCGCGCTCTTCGACGGAGGAAAGGCCAGAGTCGGCAAGTCTCGCCATGGACGCATTGGCATCAAAGTCGCAACCATAAACGCTCTCGTACGCCTCGCGGCTCATGACCATGAAGTGGCCCATGTACATCTCGCACACGCCGCTGACCTTGACCTGGCGCTCGGTGCCGTCGGCCGCGGTGAAGGTCACGGTGTCGCCCGCGCCCACACCCATGAGGTTGGCCAGGCGCTCGCTGATGATAGCGCCGTCGTCGGCAAGGCCCAGCGCCTCCTGCGTCTTGCGGTCGTGCAGGTCAAGGTACTCGTCCAGATCGCCGTCGTCTTGCGGCACCAGCAGCGTGATGCCCTGCGAGTCGCCGTTGGCCCCGGCCACCAGGCTCACCGACTCGTAGTGCAGCGGCACCGAGGAAGACACCGCGTCGCTAGCGAGAAGCTCGTCTACCTCGGACAGCTGCTCGTCTGTGGCCGTGGCGTTTTGGGCCACGATCATGTCGTACTTCAAGATGACGCCAAACTGCTTTTGGGCCATGACCTGGATGGAGTGCTGCACGCCAAAGCCCGCGACCAGCATGCACGCCGCGCCCGCGACGCCCAGGATGGACATGAACATGCGCTGCTTGTACCTAAAGAGGTTGCGCGCGGTGACCTTGTGGGTGAAGCTCATGCGGCTCCACACGGGCTTGATGCGCTCGAGCAAGATCTTCGAGCCGCCCGAGGGAGGCTTGGGCAGAAGCAGCGCCGCGGGCTTCTCGCCAAGCTCGCGGCGGACGGCCAAAGCCGCCGGCAGAACCGAGCAAAGCCCGGCCAGGACAAGCGCAACCACGGTGATCAGCGGGTAGAAGCACAGCTTGATGGGTGGCAGGGTGAACTTCGAGCCGTAGGCGCTGTAGCAGATGTAGGGCATCAGGGTGTGGCCCAAGATGATGCCCAGCACAGCACCCAGGCCGCCCGCCAGCGAACCGTACAGCACGAACTTCAACGCCACGTCGCCATCGTGGTAACCCAGGGCCTTCAAGGTTCCGGAGTTGATGCGCTCCTCGTCGACCATGCGGGTCATCGTGGAAAGCGTGACGAAGGCCGCCACCAGGTAAAGAAGTACCGGGAACACGCCGGCCAGCGAGTCGATGATCTGCGCGATCGAGCTGTAGGTCTTGTAGGCGTCCGAGCCCAGGGCCTCGCGGCGGTTGCTCACGCTAAAGCTGGGCATGGCGAGCTTGGCCAGCTTGGCGCGAGCGTCGGTGAGCTCGGCCTCGCCGTCGGCGATCTTTTGCTGGGCCTCGGGCAGGGCGTCGTTGTACTCGGCCAGGCCGTCGTTATACTCGGCCTCCTTGTCGGCCAGGGTCGCCTTGGCCTCGGCCAGCTTGGTGACGCCGTCGTCGTACTCGCCGTACTTCTCCATCAGGGTCTCCTGGGCCTCTTTCCAGGTGGCCAGATTCTCGTAGTAAGAGGCGCGACCGCTCTTGTAGGTGGCCAGCCCCTCGTTGTAGGCGGCCATGCCTTGGTCGTACTCGGCCTGCTTAGCGGCGAGAAGGGCGCCCGACTCGTCGATCTGGGCCTTGGCAGCAGCAAGGCTCTTCTCGCCCTGCTCGGCCGTCGCGGCCTTCTCGTTGTAGGCGGCCCAGCCGACGTCCAGCTGCTCCTTGGCGGCGAGAAGGGCCTGCTCGTTGGCCTCGAAGGCCGCGATGCCCTCCTGGCACTGGGCGATGCCGTCTTCGAACTGGGTCTTCATGCCCCTGGCCTGGGCTAGCGCGGCCTGCACGGCGGCGTTGGTGGGGTCGGCCTTGAGGGCGGCCTCGTAACCGGCAATGGCTTGCACGACCTGCTGCAACT
>CAVDXJ010000217.1:0-3829 GCA_963612765.1 Oscillospiraceae bacterium | reverse complement strand
AGCTGTGGCTGATGTCGACGATGTTGCGCTCGAAGTCGATGTCGTTCCACGACAGGCCGCAGATCTCACCACGGCGAAGACCCAGAGTCACGGCGAGGAGATAGGCGCACTCGTGCGGGTCGGTGGGGTCGAGCTCGGCGACGAGCTCGTGTACCTTGTCCGGGTGGATTGCCTTCTTGGGCTTGGTGTCCATCTTAGGCGGGTCGGCCTTGTCGCAGGGGTTTTCGACGAGAATGCCCTCTTTCACTGCGTGCTGGAACACGAGCGTTATGTTGTCGTGAATCTGGTTCACGTAGCTGCCGCCGGACTTGCGCCCCGAGAGCGTGTCGCCCTGCATCATGGCCACGTAGACGTCGTTGAGCATCCTTGGCGTGACGTCTTCGAGCTTCACGTGCCCGATGTGGTGGCAGACAGCCTTGAACTGCCACTCCTGCTTGCCGAGGGTGGTCTCGGCGACCTCCTTCTTGGCCCGACGCATCTCGAGGTAGCGGTCGCAGTATTCGGCCAGGGTGTAGGACGTGCGCCGCTGAACGGTGCCGCCCTCGACCTCCTTGATGAACGCGCGGAGCTGGCGCTGAGCCTCGGTATAGGCGCCCCTGACGATACGGGTCTTCTGCTCGTACTTGCCCGTGCGCGGGTTCTTGCCGGTGCAAACGCGAAGCTGCCAGCGGCGGCACTTGCCCTTGGGCTTGTCCTTCTCCATCTGGATGATGGAGCCTTCTCCTTTGATCTTCGGCATAGCGGCCCCCCCTTACGCCTGTTCCTTGAGCGGCTCGATGATGGCGAGCGCGGCGTCGAGGCTGCCGACGAGCGCCCAGTAGCGGTCGTCGCCCTTGTCCTCGGCGAAGTCGGCGAGCAGCTGCATCGCACCCCTTATCTGGGAGCATGCGAGGGCGACGCCGCGCAGGTCGTTTCCGCCGGGCCGGGCGGGGCAGAGCAGCCCACGCTCGCATTCGTCGCGGAAATCCTCGAGCGCGGAGCAGGCTTGCTGATAGGTGCCGGCCATGACGCGCGTCTTCTTGATGTATTTGCCGGTCTCGACGTCCTTGCCGAGCGATAGGCGCAGCTGCCACTTGCGGCACTGCGAGCGGGGCTTATCCTTCTCGAGCTGCACGATGCAGCCGTCGCCCCATTCACGTTTCTTGCAGGCCATGGAGCATCACCGCCAGTCTTGGGCGGCGTTGGCGGCCTCGCGGAACTCGAGGTAGCGCAGAAAATCGTCGAGCATCTCGCGGCCGCTGCGCCCGAGCTTGCGCACGCGGGCGTCGATGGTGGGGACCTCGGGCGCGTCGATGTCGGCGCGGCCCACCACGAGGTCGATCGAGCAGCCGAGCTCGTCGGCCATGGCCCACGCGGCCTGCATGGGGATGCCGCACTCGGGGCCCTCGATGGCGCGCTCGTAGCGCGAATAGGTCGAGCTGGGGATGTGGAGCACCTCGGCGAAGTCCTTGGCGGAGCGGTAGCCGGCCTCGCGGCGGAGCCTCTGGAGGGTGCGCTTTCCGTACCCGCGCTGGGAACGGATGGCGGGGGTCTTGGAAGATGGCATATACTGTCACCTGTCCTTTCTTGAATTGCCTTTGGGATGGGACGACTGTGCCCGTGCGAGCTGCAACTTGCGCGGGCACACCTGTTTTCTAGTCCTGTTTCGCTATTCGGGCCTCCTTCCCACGCCCATGAGGTCGGCCACGCCGCCCTCCTGCTCGAGCCCGTCGGCGCGCTGGCGCGAGCTGTCCACCGAGTAGTGCAGCGTGATGCCGCCTACCTGCATGGTGCCGTGCAGGCGGTCGTAGGCCTCCATGATCTGGGGCACGCTGCGGAGGACATCGGGCTCCTGGCGCTCGTCGGCGCGGCGGTTGACGTAGTCCTCGAACGCGGCGCGGATGCGCGCGTCGTCGCCGAAGAGAAGCTCCTCGGAGTCCTCGCGGTCCAGCTCGGCGTAGAAGACGCGCTCGAGCCTGCTGGCGATGATCTCGTAGCGGCGGCGCTCCTCGGCCTCGCGGCGCTTCTGCTCGTCGGCGTTCTTGGCCACGAGGAAGGCCAGGTAGTCGTCGAGCGACTCCTTGAGCCTGGGCGAGAGGTCGTCGTAGAGGCGCTGGACGGGGCCGCGCAGGTCGTCGGCGCCGGACTCGGGGGCCTCGAGGCTGGCGCGGCCCACCACGAGGTCGATGGAGCAGCCGAGCTTGTCGGCCAAGGCCCACGCCGTCTTGAGGGGGATCTTCTCGGGCGCGCCCTCGTAGCGCGAGTAGGTGGTGGCGGGGATGCCCATGAGGGCGGCGAATTCCTTCGAGGTTTTGTAGCCGGTGGACTTGCGAAGGTCCTGCAGCGCGCTTGCCATGGCTTGCCTCCTTGCCTTTGTGTAGGAACTGTGCGCAACAGACGCAACACTTCGAACATTTACTGTTACGTTCTGTTACGAAGTGTATCACTATGCGTCAACTTGGTACACCCTCGCGCCCCATCTGAAATAAATCCTACCACAATGAGCCAATGTGTGTGATATTCTACCCTCGCTCGCAAGGCGATGTGCCACTCGGTGAGACAGCCATGGCAACGCATTTATCGCTGAGTGGGCTTTTCCATCCCAAAGGCATATTCGAGAAAGGACACGACCATGCCTAAGACGTTCGCTGAGATCCCGATCACCCTTTCCCCCGAGGAGCTGGCGCGCCTGACGCACCGCAACCCCGCGAGCGTGCGCCGCGGCATCCGCGAGGGGCGCATCCCTGCCGAGAAGGTGAACGGCTGCTGGGTGATCTTCCGCGACCGCGTGTTCCGCCAGACGGCCGAGGCGATGTGCGCCGAGAACGGCGGGGATTGCGCGGTGCGCGGTGCGTAGACTGGGATTTTGGCCTGGGGCGTGCGGGCGTTGCAGCGCCTATTGCCCCAGAAGGCGCCGGGTGCGCGGGGAGATCCCCGATGCCGGCCGGCTGCGCGGGATTGGCCGCGCGAACGGGTGCTGCCCCGCGAAAAAGCAGAGAGGCGCGGTTGCAGCCGCGCCCCTCGAATGCTCATCCTTGGCGGATTTCGCGGGACACACTATAACCCATGACGTGACGATGCGCGACGAAACGTCACCCCGTCTTAACCTTACGCCGAGCGACCGCGTTCCCGCATGGGCGCGTTGCCCGCGGATGGGCCGCCGGCGCAGGCCGGGTGGTGCCTCATGACGCGCTGGGACCGCGTGCCCGCCGAGCTGAAGGTGCAGGACCGCTGGGTTTGCTGGCGGCTTGTGGAGAAGGCCGGCCGCAGGACCAAGATGCCGGTGTGCGCCGCCACGGGCAGGATGGCCTCTTCCACAGACCCCTCTACCTGGTGCTCGTTCGAGCAGGCCGTGGCCGCCGTGGGCGATCGCGGGGCCGCGGGCGTCGGGTTCGTCTTCGCGCCCGACCGCGCCTACACCGGGCTCGACCTCGACCACGTGCTGCACGACGGCGTGCTTGAGGACGAGTACCGCTGGGTGGTCGATGCCGCCGACACCTATACCGAGGTATCGCCCTCGGGCGACGGGCTGCATCTGTACTTCCGCGGCTCGAAGCCGGCGGGAGCCGAGCGCTGCCGCCGCGGGCCGGTGGAGATGTACGACCACGACCGCTTCTTCACGGTGACGGGCGTGCCCTTCGGCAAGCCCAGGGCCGTGGCCGCGGCGCCGGACGTCGTCGAGAAGGCCTACCGCATGTGGGTGGAGCCCGACTGCGAGCGCGTGCAGCCGACGCTGGCCTCGGCGCTTGCGGCGCCTGCCGTGACGTTGCCCGACGCGCAACGCGCCTGCGGTGGCATAGGCAACGCCGGTGGCGCTAACGCTGAGCTTTCCGACGACGAGCTGGTGCGG
>CAVDXJ010000216.1:0-3842 GCA_963612765.1 Oscillospiraceae bacterium | reverse complement strand
CCAACCGGCATCCCAGCCCTGGTCAGAGACGTGGGCCTGCACCTGCACGCAGCCACCGACGCCGCTGAGGGCAAACTTCAAGGCCTCCAGGCGCTTGCCCTGGCCGGTCGTGCCGGCCACCTGGCCGGATGCGACGGCCGCCTGCCAGCCGTAGTCCTGGCCGTGGGCCTGGACGGTGAGGGTGACTGCCTTGGCGGTGTCGGCCTGAGCCTCGGGCTCGGCGGCGTCCTCCTCCTCGACCTTTGCGGTCTCGTCGGCCTTCTCGTCGGCTTTCTCGTCGTCGGCGCCGCTCTCGTCGTCGGCGTCTTCCTCGGTTTGGGCCTCGTCGACCTTGGGCGCCTCGCTCTTCTCGGCGTCGGCGCCCTTCTCGGTTGCATTGGCGCCTTCCGCGGGCTCCGCGTCGACTTCCGTGACCGTCGTCGTGCCAGGCGCTGCCTGCGCGAGCGTCTCGCCCGCCTGGGCAGGCAGGGTGTAGAGACACGACGCGACGGCAAGACCCGCGGCGGCTGCCGCGGCAAATCTTGACCTTCTCATTCCTTGATCCCTCCCTAAAGCTGTTACGAACCCAAACGTTAAGTATGCGGCCGCCGCAAGGCCCGGGCAATCATTTGTCGGTCACCGAGGGGGTATATTTAACAAACGGCGCCCCGATAGCCGAGGCCTGGTTTCGGCTTTACTTGTGAAGGAGCGCGTCCAGGTGTCGTGGGCGGCTATCATAATTGGTTGGAAACTCCGCGGCGCTGCTCTTTCGCCGCTCGATGCTTAGGAAATCTTTTAATGGCTTCTGTAAAAAGAAACATGATTTTCAATACCATTGGCGGTCTTTGGTATCAGGGCTGCCTGTGGTTGATGACTGTTTTGGTGGTCAGGCTCTCCTCGAATTACGAGTATTCGGGGATGCTCGCCCTGGGCATGACCGTTGGAAACATGATGAGTGCCCTCGGCACCTTCAACGTGCGCATTTACCAGGTCACCGACTCGTCCAACAGGTTCAGCCAAAACGAGTACGTCGCGTTTCGCGTGCTCTCGCTGGCGGTTGCGACGGCGCTGCTTTTGGTTTACTCGATCTTCATTTCGAGCTCAAGTGAGTGCTACCTGGCGATCCTGGCGTTTCTCGTCTTCAAGATCGACGAGTCTTTCGTCGATGTTCTCTACGGCATCGACCAGCGGCACGAGCGCATGGATTACATCGGCATCTCTCAAATGATCCGCGGAGTGCTTGTCGTGGGTCTCTTTACGGCCGCCCTGGTCCTTTTTAAGAGCCTGCCCATCGCGCTTCTCGTCATGACCGTGCCCTGCATCGCCACTACCTTCCTGTTTGACTGGAGAATCACCTCCAAGCTCGAGCCTATCAAGCCGCGCATCAACCTTATTCATGCAAAAGAGCTGTTCACGACTTGTTTTCCGTTGGTTGTGTCGATTTTCTTGCTGGGGATGATCGTCTCGATCGCCCGTCAGGTCTACAGCTCCATGAACGGCGTGGAGAAGCTCGGCATATACGCCGCCGTGGCAACCCCGGCCGTCTTGATTCAGGCGGGCGCGCGCTTCATATACTCGCCTCTAATCGTGCCGCTTTGCGACCTGTACCATGACGACGTGAGGAAGTTCAAATCGCGTCTGGCGGGCATCACCGTGCGCTTTGCGGCGATCGCTGCCGTGGCCGTCGTTGGCCTCGGCCTTTGCGGGCCGCTTTTCCTGCCTCTTGTCTTTGGCGATTCCATAGCGACGTACTCGGGCCTGTTCGTCGGGGTCCTTATCTGCTCGGCGACCTCCGCGCTGCTCTACTTTGTGTCCGATATCCTCGTGCTCTGCAGGTTCATTAAGTGGAACTGCGTCACGTCGGTGGCCTGCTTCATCTGCGCGCTGGGCTTTTCTCTGATGTTTGAGCCGCTCCTCGACATGAGCGGGATCAACGTTTCTATCATCTTGGCTAATCTTGTTGGTATCATCTGCTGTTATGCTGCGTTCGCGTTTAAGCTGAAGGAAAGTAACTAAATGAAAATCCTCAACGTTCTTTACCAGAGCGACAACAACTATGCGATGGTGACGGGCGTCTCCATCGTCTCGCTTCTGGAAAACAACCAGCACCTCGATCAGATCAATATCTATCTGATCGACGACGGTATCTCTCAATCGAATATCGAGAAGATCAATCGCTTGGTGGCCAAGTTTGGCAGGAACATCCACATCATCGATTCGACGCCCATAAAAGAGAAGCTCATTGCCTTGAATGTTCAGCCGTGGAGAGGCACTTATACCACCTATTACAAGCTGTTTGCCGCTTGCGAGCTGGAGCTTCCCACCGATAGGGTCCTGCAGCTCGACGGCGACACCGTCATCAACGGCAAGCTGGACTATCTTATCGACCTCGACCTTGGGGACAACGTCTGCGCCGCCACAAGGGACTGCGTTCTCACGAGCTACAAAGAGGCGATCGGCCTTAAGCGCGACGAGTTTTACTACAACTGCGGCGTCATGCTGATCAGCGTCCCCAATTGGAAGAAAGCCCGCTGCACCGAGAGGATTATCGACCACCTCAACAACGTGCGTAGCAAGTACTTTGTTGTCGACCAGGATATCGTCAATGTGCTTTTCCGCAACGAGATCAAGTACATCAGCGCCACCTACAACTTCAACGCCTGCTTCTACCTGTACGGCGTAAAGCGCAGCTTTGATATCTACAACCTTACCGATGACATCTACATCCCCCAGCGTGAGCTTGAGGATATTCTCGAGAAGGGCCCTGTCATCAACCACTGCATGAGCGCGATGTGCGGCAGGCCCTGGGAGCACGACAGCATTCACCCGCAAAACGACCTCTTCGACTCTTATCTCGCCAAGACCGAGTGGACCGACGAGGACAAGCTGACGGTGAGAAGGACGTTTGTCTTTAGGGCGCAGCGCTTCCTCTATGTTCACCTCCCGCTCTCGGTTTACTGGGTGATTCACCGCGGCATGCTCACGCTGTGGATGAACAAGCAAAACCGTGATTGTCTTAAGGACTAGCCACAGGAACGCAAAATTCCTGATAGAGTGCCGTATTTGTTTGGAGAACAATGTCTTTAACCGTTGTTATGTCTACATATAATCCTAATCCGGATTATCTGAAGAGCCAGGTCAATAGCATTGCAAACCAAACATATAGTTCAACAATTTATATCCGTGACGACGGCTCGGCAAACGAAGACTCCTTAAGGGCCCTCGACGAGGTCGCCAAACTCGAGAACGTGGTCGTCGAACACGGCAAGAACCTCGGTTTCCAGGCCGGTTTTCTCACAGCGCTTAAAAATTGCCCAAAAGCCGATTACTACGCCTTTTCGGATCAAGACGATTTTTGGCTGGAGTCTAAGAACGCCCGTGCCGTGGAAGAGCTTGATGCCAAGGGTGCCGCGACTTCTGACCTGCCGTATCTTGTGGCTTCTCACTTCGATTTCTGCGACGGCGACCTAAAGCTTCAGGAGTCGCAGGGCGCTAACCCCTATGGTCACACGTTTGCCAACGCGCTTACCGAGGCCGCCGTGCCGGGATTCGTCATGACCTTCAACGGCGCCATGCGAGACAAGCTGCTTATGTTGGACCCTTCCCGTGTTCCCGGCCATGATTGGGCCGCGTATGCCATCGCAACCGCGTTCGGCACCTTTATTGAGGACCAAAGCGTGCAGGCGCTTTACAGAAGGCACGGCAACAATGTCTCGGAAGGTAACGAGAAAGGCCTCAAACTTTTTGCGTTTAGGCTGAAGTCCTTCTTGTTGACGGACGGCCTTTGCAGACTGCGCTCTATGTACCTCGAGCTTTATCGCGTGTTGGGCGATGAGCTTGGCCCAAAGGACAAGGAGCTGCTT
>CAVDXJ010000215.1:0-3852 GCA_963612765.1 Oscillospiraceae bacterium | reverse complement strand
CACCAAGACCCTCTCGTACGAGCGCCTGGCCCCCTGCGATGATTGTGGCGGAACGGGCGTCTCGTCGGGCGGCAAGGTCTGCACCTGCGAGCGCTGCCACGGCACCGGCCGCGTGATCGAGGCCCAGCGCACCATCTTTGGCACCATGCAGACGCAGTCCACCTGCCCTGCGTGCCACGGCGTGGGCAAGACCGTGGACAAGCCCTGCGAGACCTGCGACGGCCAGGGCCGCACGCCTTCCCGCGAGAAGGTCGAGGTCCAGATCCCGGCCGGCATCCACTCGGGCCAGACGGTCACCGTCGACGGCCGCGGCGAGGCCGGTGTGCGCGGCGACACCTGCGGAAACCTGGTGGTCTCGGTCGAGATCCGCGACGACGAGCGCTTTGAGCGCCAGGGCGACGACCTTTACTGCAGCGTGAAGGTCGACTCGCTTGAGGCCATTGTGGGCACGACCGTCACTATCGACGGCATCCTGGACGGCGAGAAGGTCACGATCGATGTCCCCGCCGGCTGCCAGTTTGGCCAGCACGTGGTGGTCGAGCGCCGCGGCATGCCCCGCATGGGCATGATCGCCCGCGGTAACCTTGTGGCTGTGGTGCAGGTCGAGACCCCGCAGGACCTCAACCCCAAGCAGCTTCTTGAGATCGCGGCGATGGTGTCGTCGCGCTCGCTTGCGGGCGACGACGTTGCCAATCCCTTCGAGGACGACGTCAAGTGACGTTAAAGGTCGCCCTCACAAACCTGGGATGCCGCGTCAACCGCGTGGAGCTCGACATGATGGCCAACCAACTCGAGGCCGCAGGCGCCGAGCTGGTTGGCGAGAAGGACGCCGCCTGCGTGGTGATCAACACCTGCGGCGTCACCGGCGAGGCCGAGGCAAAGAGCCGCAAGGCTGTGCGCCACGCGGCGGGTCTTCCCAATAAACCGCTGGTCATCGCCACAGGCTGCGTTGCGAGTCTTTTCTCGGCGGAGCTTGAGGAGCTGGGCGAGAACGTCTGCGTGGTCTCTGACAAGCGCACGGTGGCCGGGCATATCCTTGAGGCTTTCGAGGGGCAGTGTACGCCGGGGGAGGGCACCGCTGCGGGGCCGCTTGCCGCATCTGCCGGCGTGACGCCTACGGGCCGCACACGCCCCGGTATCCAGGTCCAGGACGGCTGCGACAACCGCTGCACCTACTGCATCATTTGGAAGGCCCGCGGCCGCGCCCGTTCCTTTGACCCGCAAGGCATTGTTGACGAGGTCAACGCCTCGATCGAGCGCGGCGCCCACGAGGTCGTGCTCACCGGCATCAACCTGGGCGATTACCGCTGGGGGCAGGACGGCGCGGACCCCATGCGTCTGCCGCAGCTCCTTGACCTGGTCTTGTCTCAGACCTCTATCGAGCGCGTGCGCCTCTCGTCGATCGAGCCGCCCGACGTCACGGCCGAGCTTGTCTCGCTTATGGCGGCTTCTGGTGGGCGCGTGGCTCCCTTCCTGCACATCTGCCTGCAGTCCGGCTGCGACGAGACCCTGCGCCGCATGGCCCGCGTCTATCGCACCGACCTGTTTCGCAAAAACGTCCAGCTCGCCCGCGAACTTCTCCCCAACGTGGCCCTGGGAACCGACCTCATCGTGGGCTTCCCCGGCGAGACGGACGAGCAGTTTATCGCCTCGCTGGCTTTTTGCCAGGAGATGCGCTTTGCCAAGATGCACATCTTCCGCTATTCCAAGCGCCCCGGCACGCCGGCGGCTACCTTCCCCGATCAGGTCCCGCCTGAGGTTATGGCCGAGCGCTCCAAGCAGGCGCACGCTCTAGCTGCGCAAATGCGGCTGACCGAGGCCAAAAAGCTCGTAGGAACCACCGACCTGGCGCTGGTCCAGTACCCGGGCCGTGCCGTCTCGGGCGGTCTGTTTGACGTGGCCGTCGACCCTGCCTATGCTCTGGATTCGCTTGTGCCCGTGCGCTTCGAGTCGGTGCGCGACGACGCGACGCTCACCGGAGTGGCGCTTTAACTCTTGGCGTTGGCGGCTATCATGGTGGGGTACGCCGCGAACGACCGTTGGAGGAGCATGGAGCCAACACAAGTCAGACTGACCATTCCCGATTCCGTTGATCCGGGTACCCTTATGGGGCCCGCCGACAGCCTTCTGCGGCGCATCGAGGGATCCTTCGACGCCATGGTGTCGGTCCGCGGCGACCAGATCTCTATCAGCGGCCCTATCGACGAGGTCCAGCGCGTGACCACGGTCTTCTCGCGCCTTATCTCGCAGGTCGAGGCGGGGGAGAGGCCCACGGTCTCTGACGTCGACCTGCTTGTCGACCACGTGAACCATGGGGCCACCGGGCTTGACCGCGTGTCGGACGACATCCTGCTCACCTACCGCGGCCGCGCGCTGCGCCCCAAGACGCCGGGCCAGTCTCGCTACATCGAGTCCATTCGCAGAAACACCGTGACGTTTGGCATCGGTCCCGCCGGCACCGGCAAGACCTACCTGGCCATGGCGATGGCCGTGGCCGCCTTCAAGCGCAAGGAAGTGGGCCGCATCGTGCTTACCCGCCCGGTCGTCGAGGCGGGGGAGAGCCTGGGATACCTTCCCGGCACGCTGCAAGAGAAGCTTGATCCCTACGTGCGCCCGCTTTACGACGCCCTTTTTGACATGACCGACATGGAGCGCGCGAACACCCTCATTGAGCAGGGTGTCATTGAGATCGCGCCGTTGGCTTACATGCGCGGGCGCACCATGAACGATGCCTTTGTCATCCTGGACGAGGCGCAAAACACCACGCCCGAGCAGATGAAGATGTTCCTCACGCGCCTGGGTTTTGGCTCGAAGTTCGTGATCACGGGCGACGTCTCGCAGCGCGACCTCAAGGGCGCGAGCGGCCTGGAGGTCGCCCGCCGGGTGCTTACTGATGTCGACGACATCGCCTTTGTTGAGCTGGGGAGAAACGACATCGTGCGCCACGCCCTGGTTGCCAAGATTGTGGACGCCTACGCGCGCGACGCAAAGAGAAGCGAGGCCTGATATATGGATGCCGAGATGAACGAATCACAGGTAAACGAGTACGACATCGTCAACGAAGAGGGCCTTGAGTTCCCGCTTTCCGATGCGGCGGTGTGCGACCTTCTCGATGCCGTCTTGGCACACGAGAAGGTCGAGCGGCCCTGTATGTGCTCGATCTCTATCGTGAGCGACGACGACATTCGCGAGACCAACCTCGAGTGGCGAGGCGTCGACGCGCCCACCGACGTCGTGAGCCTTGAGTGCGAGCGCCCCGACGACCCCGATCTTGCTCCCGGAGAGCCTTGTGAGCTGGGCGACATTGTCTTGGCCCCGGCCTATATCAAGGTGCAGGCCGACCGTTTTGGCACCACGTTTGCCGATGAGTGCCGCCTACTTTTGGTCCACGGCTGCCTGCATCTTTTGGGCCACGACCACCTGGACGAGGACGAGGCCCAGGCCATGGAGGCCCTGGAAGACCAGATCTTGAGCGAGGCCGAGACAGACGGAACCCTGGGTCACGTGGTCATTACCCGCCACCGCACCGAGGACGACGCATGATTCCCGGGAAAAAGGGCGACCACCCGTCGTTTCTCGAGAGCTTCACGTACGCCTTCAAGGGCCTTGCCTTCACGATCAAGACCGAGCGCAACATCAAGGTCATGCTCGCCTGCGCGGCGGTTGTCGTGGTTCTTGGCTTTGCCTTGCAGCTTGACCCCGTGAGCTGGGCGATCGTTCTTCTCTGCTGCGGCGTGGTGCTGGGCGCCGAGCTCTTGAACACCGCCATCGAGACCGTGGTCGACCTCGTGAGCCCCGAGTTCGACCCTTTGGCCGGGCACGCCAAGGACGTGGCCGCCGCGGCCGTCTGGG
>CAVDXJ010000214.1:0-3858 GCA_963612765.1 Oscillospiraceae bacterium | reverse complement strand
TGGTTATACGCTCATACTCCTTAAGCTCCTTGTCGGCACCAATGGAGAGCAGCTTGGAGAGAAAATTAGCCATTGTAAATCCTCAGCGTCGATGGCAAACAAAATGTCTGCAGAGTGCAGCACCTCATAACTTTACTGATATCACGAAACAGATACGACATGATATTAACGTCTCAACCAAAACAGCACCCTTATGCGCTCATATCGCAGGAAAGCAGCAGCTCGGCGGCCAAAGCCCGCAGCCGCTTTGAGACCGGCCTGCCCGCAAGCTCGGCCAAGTTCCGGCAAAAGAGCCCGTAGCTTTCCGAGGCCTCCTTCCTGCGGCCGCTCTGTTCCAGCGCGCGAAGCAGAACCATCTCGGCATCTTCCCTCATCGGGTCGGCGAGAAGGGCGCCGCGTGCCAGCCGCGAAGCCACGCGCAGCCGTCCGGTCCTCAAAGCCGATTCCGCGCCCGAAAGCAGGGCGTCGGTGTACGCCGTCTTGACCGTAGACGCCATATGCGTCACGTAACCCGTCGTATCGCTCGAGGGAACCCACAGGTCGCCCGCATATGCGCTTTCGGTTTCAAGCGCCAATTCGACGGTCCTGGCGTCGTCCTTCTCGTTTATCGTTGCGCGGGCCTTGGCGAGAAGCTCGTCAACATCGCAACTCACCAAGGCGGCATCCAACCCAACGGTCCCGTTCATCTTCGCGGTAATAAAGGGGTCGGCCGTAAAACCCGCAGACCTCAACGCCTTTCTGATGTGTGATTTTGTCTGGTACAGGCGCTCGAGCGCAGCGCTGTACGATACGCCTGGCCACAGCTGCTCGATCAGCCTCGCCTGGCTCGCCGTATACCTTTTATGCAAGGCCAGAAACTCCAGCATCGCCTTCGACGACCTCGCCTCAAGACGCGCGCCGTCGACCATCCGTGAACCCACGTAAACCGAGAAATCCCCCAGCAGGTTGATGCGCAACCGGTCCACGGCCTGGCCAACGGCCACCTTCCCGGCCTTCTTCGACGCCTCGCCGGCAGTGGGCTCCAGAAGGACGATCGGCGCCATCTCCCTCATGCCAAAAGTCGGGCACACCGTCTTTCTCGCCGAGGCCAGCGCTCTTCTCCACTCCGGAAACAGCTCGTCCTCGAATTGCACCGAGAACGAGCCGAGCCCGTTGGACAGCAGCAAGATAAACCAGGCGTTCTCCCGTGGCAGGCTCCTTGGCCCAGAAGAGCTCAATGTCTCATCTTCGCCCGCGACCAAAGCCCTGGCAACAATCATGGCGATTTGCCTCATGCCTTCAGCATAGGTGTCCGGCTCGATGTCCACGTGCTCGCCCAGCGTATCGCGCGCGACGCATGACAACAATCGCGCCATGTCCCTCAACTGGGCGCCGTCCGTTGCGGCAAGAAGGCCGTAGGCATAATTCGCTTCGATATGCGCATGCGTCCATACGCCGAGCCTCATATGCTCAACGGTCTCCTCAAGCAACATAAAAGCTCGAATCACCCCGTCTTCCGAAAGCCGCCTGCCGGCGTTATAAGAACCCTCGTCGCTCTGACCCATATCGCTAAAGAGCTCGCGCATCCCCACAACGACGCTCAAGTAATCAAGAAGCGCGCTTTGCCCCAAGTGCTCCAAGAACGCCTTGCTCTTATCGAACCAAAGCCCGCCATTCGCCGATGAATCGCAATTCATGAGCCGTATCAGCTCGCTATCCAAAGCCAGCAGCGCCGATGATATCGTCGGTTCCTGTCCCGCGGCCGATTTGCCTACAAAGAGCTTGATAGCTTCCTTCAGCTCCCCTCGCACGATATGCCTAAACACATTCGCGTGAAGCCGCAGCCTTGCCTGCGTCGAGTCGACTCCAAGCCCCTCTTCGTACCCATCGCGCGTTTCCCCGCAAAATCGCATACGCGCGTCCACAAACATCAAAGCCGTCCTGGCCCGCGCGTTTCCAGCCGAGAAGTTCTCAATGAACTCGGTCGTTAGCGCCTGGTACAAAGACGCCGAGAAGCAACGCTCCGTCAGCGCGCTTAACGCGGCCTCCAGCGCCATGCGTAGGTTCTCGTCGACTTCCTCATCCGGCTCAACAGAAGCCAGACCCCTTCTAACCAGCTCGAATTTGCCCATGTCAAGGAGCTCTTCGCCATAATTCAGAACATAGCGGCCGAGAAAGGCGCCCTTAAGTCGAGTCGCAATATCAACCGAGCGCTTCGTGTTTCTCTCAAACAGCGAACACGCGGCCCTATAGATGACTTCCTGCGCATCCCGTAGAGGTATTCTCAGCACGTCAAAAAGGTAATCGAGCGGCATCCCCGCCTGCTCGGGAAGCGTCAAGAACGATCCCTCCCTCAGCGATACGCCAAACAGCGGAGACTGACCTTCGACCTCTTGAAAGAGCTCCAACGCCTTAAAACCGATCTCATCCTCGACGTCGTCAACCGACCCGGCGCCAAGCAGGTACAGGTAAAGCCTAAACCGAGTCTCTTCATCGGTCAGAGCCGATCCAACGCTCTTCCCAACAGCATCTGCAAGCAGCTCGAAATACGCAACAGGTGGATTGCCGTCGACGGTATATGCCGAGTTTAAGAGCGCCAAATACAGCTGCGGTATTCCGCGCGACAGTTTCGCGCACCCAGTGCCGCAAGACACCGCAGAGTCAATCCTCTCCACATAATCGCGCACCAGACCAGTGTCAACGCGTCCGTAAACATCAAACGACTCGAGCACCTGAGACGCCTCCGGCTCAAGGGACAGCACTACAGAGAAGCCCGATTCAAGCACTCGCTTAATGGCCTTAACCTGCCTTCTTGTCTCCATCTCGTCCGACGCAGGAAGCTCAGAAATCACAACGACGCTACCTGACGGGTCTTCTTCTTTGATGATCTTGCGAGCAAACCTCACAAGTGCGTCCGAAGCCTTTACGGCACTGATTGATTTCTTAGCCGAGAAGCCCAGGACGCGCATTTTGTTCATAACCAAAACGCGCAGAAAACAGTCCTGGACATCTTGCACGCCTAACCCTGACTCACCATAGAAAATGAGCAGGCGATAGGTTTCAAGTTGAGACACTAGCTCCTTACAAAGCGGTTTGGTTAATTCGAACGGCGAAGATGGGGGCTTGGCAAGCGAACGCGATTCCAATGCGCAGTCACTGGGCATAATTGGTCCTCCAATTTAATTCATGTTGTAAATAGGAAATGCAGCACAAAATTCGGTAAAGCCCAGATTACCTGCACTTATGAAAAGAAAGTCGATAAAACGGCCAACGGTAAAATAGTTCGTAATTTTATACTGATAGGTTTCTGAAAGGTTTCTGACAGAAAAGTGAAACCGCAGGTAACAAATTCGCACCATTTCGATGGGGGCACTGGTCACTTTTTACTCTTCACCGTTCGTTACTAAACGCTCTATTATCCAAGATGAACTTTCCGGTGAACGGTAGTTGGCAAGGCGCGGCCCCACACTTCAAACATCTTTCTACGACCGAATACCGACGTTCGTAAATAACGGTCAGAAGGGGATTAAATCGATAGAAGCGCACCCTTCCCAGACACAATACGAAGCACGCCACACCGCGCATAAGAGGGTCGACCCGACATCGGCGACCGCCCATCCCAGAGAGCACCAACACTTGCGTCTCGCCGCCTCAGCCCATCTCGAAGTAATTATGTAGAGACGACTGCAAGAAGGCCGTCTCACGCCGTTTCAAGGCGTTGGAGACCTACTCTGAGACATCCACCTTATACGTTAAATCTACGGCATGCCGATCAAGCTATCCACCGCAGCTATACCATTCAGATAACCCGACCATACAAAAAAAGACCCTCTCCTCTCAATGAGGAAAGGGTCTCTAAGCATCAAACGGCGAAACGCC
>CAVDXJ010000213.1:0-3868 GCA_963612765.1 Oscillospiraceae bacterium | reverse complement strand
CACAACAGCTGCTGGGTCCACTTCTGGATGTTCGTTGGCATGGTTGTGACCGCCATCTACGGCCTGGCCGTGTGGCTGCACCGCACCAACCACACCCGCAAGCTGCGCAAGAACATGAACGACCTTCTGGGCGGTAACGACGAGGGCTCCAACCCCATCGACGTTACCAACCCCGCGGGAACGGAGGCTTAAGCCATGAGGAAGAACAACTACCTGGTCATGGGCCTCGCGGTGCTTGTCTCGGCGTTTTTGCTGTGGCTGTGGTTCCACTTGGGCTTCAACGAGGTCGACAACCCGCTTGACCTTGTGGTCTCTGTCCTGTGGTGGGTGCTGGACGCGCTGATCGTCGTGGGCATCGTTCGCTTTGAGCAGTCGCGCCAGCGCCAGATTCGCACCATTTACGTCGCGCCCAACGCCCTGTTCAACTCCGAGCGCGGCGTCGTGAGCGTCGAGGGTGCGCAGGACCGCGTGGACGTCATGCAGTCCATCCTTGAGCAGCTGGCCTACGACTTCTCCAACCAGGACATGCCCGAGCAGGGCGAGTTCGAGTACCGCTATGTTGTCCAGACCGACAAGTTCGAGGCCGCCGAGAAGGACCCCGAGGCTAAGGTCGAGGCCTTTGAGGCTCCGGCCGCGGCGGGGGAGGCCAGCGACCAGCAGGACGAGCCCACCTGGAAGGGCAAGGTCATCAAGATCGACCGCCAAAACGGCAATGTCGAGACCGAGTTCTCTGACCTGGCGGGCCTCAAGGCGGCCTTGGCTGCGTAAAGGGCTTCTCGCCAGCTAGACCCCCCACGGGCGGGCGCCGAAAACCGGCGCCCGCCCGTTTTTTGTGTCTCGAGAGATCATGTACACGGCCGCCGGCGAAACATCTATCGTTGAGCTTCTGCGCCAAAATCCAATGAGGACAAGGTCTTGGCATACATCGAGGGCAAATCGTGGATTACTAGAAAGCAAGCGCAGGAGCTGCTGGGGGTGGGTCAAACCCAGACGGGCCGAATTCTTAAGTCGATGGTGAACGATGGGCTGATTGTGCAGGTTGGCGGGAGCCGTTCTACCCGCTACGAGCTTGTCGCCGGGGAGTAATGGATTGCTCTAGCGCGTCGCAAAACCAAAAACGCAACAAATGTGCCTCCAAACCGCGAAGGGGCGAGCATAGAGTAAACCCGCAAGTCTCTGACCTGCGGGTTTCTATTGGCTGGTTGGCTTGATACTCGGCTTGATAGGTTTTGGAGGCACATTTGTTGCGTTTTTGGTTTTGGAGACTCTGGATGGCCCCGAGCGAGCCCCTCGGTAGCTGCGGCGCGCCCTCCGCTAGACCCCCAGGGCCTGCAAGACGAACATGATGACGGTCAAAATCACGACGGCGATGATTGTGAACCACGTGAGGGCGTTCCAGGCCTTGGAGTTGGCGTGCTTGCCCAGCACGTGGCGGTCGCTGGCGATCAACACCATGAAGACCAGCAGCACCGGTAGCAAAACACCGTTGATGACCTGGGCCAACATCATGATGCCAAAGAGGTCCACGTTGGGGATGACCACCACAACGGCTGAGAAGATGATGACGGCCGTGATGATTCCGCGGTAAACCGGGGCCTCCTGCCAGTTGCGGTCGCTGCCGCGCTCCCAGCCAAAGGCCTCGCAGATGGCGCTCGACGTGATGCCGGGCAGTACGCACGCGGCCAAAAACGAGGCGCCTACCAGGCCCGCGCCAAAGAGCAGTTGCGCGTAGTCGCCCACCAGCGGGGCCAGCGCGGTCGCGGCGTCCTCGGCGCTGGAAACGGCGATGCCGGCGGGGAACAGCACGGCGCCCGTCGTCAGGATGATGAACCAGCTAATGATGCTGGCCACAATCGAGCCGGTCACGGTGTCGATGCGCTGGTAGGGCAGGTCGTCTGCGTGAGCGTTCTTCTCGACAACGTTGCTTTGCGCCAGGAAGATCATCCACGGCGCGATGGTGGTGCCGATGTTTGCGACCAACACGCTAAAGTACGTGGGGTCGGTCGAGAAGCGCGGGATCAGCGTGGCGTTAAGGGCGTCGCCCCAATCGGGCCCAACCATGATGCCGGCCACCACGTAGGTGACAAACACGCAGCTAATGGCCAGCAAAATCTTCTCGATGCGGTGGTACGAGCCGCTCATGGTGAGCAGCCAGATGGCCAGCGCGGCGGTGGGCACGCTTACGATGGCGGGCACGCCAAACAGGGCCAGGCCAGACGCTATGCCTGCGAACTCGGATAGCGTGACTGTGGTGTTGGATATCAAAAGTGCAAGCATTGCCAGCGCCGAGAGACGCACGCCAAACTGCTCGCGGATAAGGGAAGCAAAGCCCTTACCAGTGACGCACCCCATTCGAGCTGCGGTTTCTTGGGCCACGATAAGCAGTAGACACATGACGGGCACGGTCCACAGCTGGCCGTAGCCAAAGTAAGCGCCCGCGCTTGAGTACGTGGCCACGCCGCCCGCGTCGGCGCCGGCCAAGGCGGCCACCATGCCGGGGCCCATCGCGGCCAGGACGCGCTTGGGGTCGAGCTTCGTCCGCGCGGGCTTAGCGGCGGCGCCGTTGCGACTCGCGGCCGCGCGCCCCGAACCCGTCGCGCCCTTCTCGCCGCCTGCGCCCGCTACCTGCATCTTCTCGTCGCTCGCCACGCTACGCCCCCACAAAAACCGGAGCCAGCAGGCCAACGGCGCACAGGAACACGGCCAGCGCCACCACCATCGTGGTCACAGACAGCGAGAAGCCCGACGTGTCCAGGTTCTTCTCGTCGCGCCTGCGAAGAACGGCCAGGTAAAGCGGGCAAAGCAGGAACGAGACAAACACCGCGATGGCCGCGGCGGCCAGGCCCAGCGCAAGGCCGGGCAGCAGGGACGGCAAAGGCTCGGCCAGCCGCAGGCTCTTCAATGCCATGGAAGTTAAAACAATGATGCCGGCGATGACCACGCCCAGGCCCAGGCTCTTCACAGTAAAGCCCAGCATAGAGGGGGAGTCGTCGTCATCGGGGTCGTTTTGCAGGAAGAAGTTGGTGACGTAGCTCATCGAGTCATCAGCCAAGACCAGGGCCGCCGGCAGCGCCGCGCCGCACAGCAGCAACAACGCCGAGTCCGCACCCGTCGCGATCATGGGCGCCGCGGCCGCCAGGACCACCACGCCAATGACCCACAGCAAGAACCACGCGTTGCGGCGCAGCAGCCACACCAGGTCGCCGCCGTGGGCGTTCTCGTCGTCGGCCGTGGGGCCGCCGGCGATCTGCAGGTCCTCGGCGTGCTCTTCTTCCAGGACGTCCAGAGCGTCGTCGACGGTAACGATGCCCAGCATGTGGCCGTCGTCGGCCACAACGGGCATGGCCAGCAGGTTGTACTTGGCGATGTTCTCGGCCACGTCCTCCTGGTCGTCCTCGGGGCTGGCGGTGATCACCTCGTCGGTGCAGATGTCCTTCAAGACGGTCGCCGGGTCAGACACGATGATCGCGTTCAAGGTCACGACGCCCGAGAGCTTGTCGTCCTCGTCAGTGAGGTAGACGTAGCGCACGCTCTCGAAGTCGTCGTCCAGGCCGCGCAGCAGCTCGACGGCGTCGGCCACGGTCGCGCCCTCGTCCAGCGCGGCAAACTCCGAGGTCATGATGCGGCCGGCGGTGTCTTCGCGGTAACCCAGCAGCTGGCGAATGGCGCGCTGCTCTTGGACGCCCATCAGGCGCAGGAGCTTCTCGGCCTTGTCGTAGTCCAGCTCGCTCACCAGCTCGGCGGCGTCATCGGGGTCCATCTCGGACAGCATGCTGGCCGCGTCGCGCTCGTTCATGTTGCCCATGAGCTCGGCGGCCATCGCGTCGTCGTCGAACTCGGCCATGGCGCCGGCGCGCTGCTCGTCGTC
>CAVDXJ010000212.1:0-3872 GCA_963612765.1 Oscillospiraceae bacterium | reverse complement strand
GCTTGGAGAAGCTCGTCTCGCTGTGGCGCGCCCAGAAGAAGTAGATGGCCGCCGAAGCCACACAGGCAACCGAGACGATTGCCCACATGCTCGGGTAGCCCACAGAGCTGATCAGCGCACCGGCGACGCCGCCGCCCAGGCCGTAGCCAATGTCGTAGCCGCACAGGAACGTCGAGTTGGCCGAGCCGCGGGTCTCATCGGTGGCGGTGTGGACGGCCATCGACTGCAGGGCCGGCTCAAGGCCACCAAAGCCGTAGCCCGCCAAGGCCGCTGCCAGGTAAAACGTCACCGTATTTGGCGCAAAGGCCAGGAGCAGCAGGGCCACCAGCATCGCGGCGTTTCCGGTGTAGACAAAGACCGCCTCGCCCTTCTCATCGACGAGCCGGCCCAAAAACACGCGAACAAGCAGCAGCATGACGGCCATGATCACAAAGAAGACCGAGGCCGAGGGCAGGTCGTTGGCGCTGGCGTAGATGGCCACGAAGTTCTCGAGGGCGCCAAAGGTGAACATGAAGACAAGCATGGTCACGGTGGCGGGAAGGGAATCTCGGTTGATGAGGGAGCGCAGGGTCAAGGGGCGCTTCTCAACCTGCGGCTTGGGCGAACGGATGAAGAGGAAGAGGACCAGGGCCGCGATGGAGATGCCGGCCGCGGCCAGATAGAGCACGTCGAAACCAAAGCCCATGAGCTCGAGGCCCAGGGCAGGGGCGATTGCCGAGGCCAAGGCCGTGGCCATGCCAAAGAAGCCCATGCCCTCGGCAAAGCGCGGCTTACAGATCACGTCCGATGCCACCGTGGCCGTGGTGGAGTTCGAGAAGCTTAACGCCGCTCCGTGCAGCATGCGAAAGACCAGGGCAACCGAGAGCATGGGCACGGCCACGTAGCCGGCAGGCGCCGCGGCCAGGCCAATGAGACCCATGATCAGGACGACGCGCCGCGCGCCGTTGTCGAGCCACCAGCCCACAAAGGGACGGACCAGCACAGCTACCAGCGAAAATAACACCGCGCACGCACCCGAGACCGCCTCGGTGCCGCCGAGGGCCTGAATGTAGAACGGGAAGGTCGAGATGCTCATGATGTGGTTCGTGAACACGCACAGGTTCACGAGGATGATGAGGACCAGGTCACGGGTCCAAAGCTTGGGTTGGTTGGGGGATGCGTTTCTCGCCATTGGTTTTCCTTTCGGACGGCAGTAGGAATCCGGCCACCCAAAACCAGGCGATAGCGTCAAGCGGCCAGTCAATTGGACTTACGCCACGACGGCCACTCATTGATGTCGTGCATTTTAACAGCCTCGACGGTTACGAGACAAAGCAAATCTTCGAGCTTTTTCGATATCTGCATGTTTGGGCAAAAGCGCTGCGAGCTTTTTCGATATCTGTATGCTCCAAACGCGGGTTTTGCCAAGTTTCGAAAATCAAATCCTGGGCTTTTGTTGTCGCGAGGCCACAAAACGCGCCTTGAGCGCCACTTTTAGCATACAGATATCGAAAAAGCTCGCAGCAAGACAGGGCGAACATACAGATATCGAAAAAGCTCGAACGCAAAGGACAGGGAGCCTAGCCAAAGAGCCGACTGTGAAGCTCGGCGCGGCGCAGCCGCGCCTTGGTTCCCAAAGCAGCGCGACGTTTTCCCAGCTTCGAAGCCAGATCCTCGAATATCGCCTCGGTCTTTTCTGCGCTCTTAAGCTGCTCGGTTGTCGCCCAGTGCACAATCTTGCCCATCGCCAAAAAAGCGTCGGCACGCTTGGGGTCGCTTCTAAAGCCCGCATCTCCCCCATGGTCATGACGTCCCAAAACTTCAAGAACGTGGTCGCTACCAGGCCAACTAACGTCGGGCCTAATAGATGGGAAGCCAAAAATCGTGCTCGCCGCATCGGTAAGCTCCAAACGCGCGTTAAGTTCAAATCCCCCAAGGCCATAGCCGCCGCTTTGCCGAGGAAGGGCCAGCACAATTGCGACCTTAGTCTCATAGGGAGAATTTGACCCGTCGGCAACGTACGCCAGAGCCTTGGCAGCCCGCACGGCGCCCTTCACTCCACGCGCCTTTTCGAACTCGGCATAATCCAGGAGCTCCTGCGCGCTTGCCAGCGGCTCCACGTTGGTCACAAAACCTCGGGGTTCCTCTGGGGCCAGAACATAGGACCCGCAAAACTCGAGCGCAACGGTCATAATCTCAACAACATCGGCCACCAGCCCCAACTGGACAATAGCCTGTTTGATGCCGCTGATCCGCACGTTCTTGTCTATCGCCTCGCTCGCCTCACGGCCCGCTATCCCAGTCCAGACATGGGCCTCGACCTCCGAAGATTGCGGCCGCGCATCGGCAGAAGGGGCAACTACCTGCAGCTTCCCGCTAGTTCCGCAAATAATCTTGGCACGCTCAATCTTCTGCGAAAGAGTCAGTTCGCGAGCGCCGTAGACACCGGACCAGCTTTGGTCAGCAGCCGCCCGGCGAACCAAGCGCCAGTACTCGACAGCGTCGTATAGGCCAACCACCAGATCGCGTTGCTGCATTACCCCTCCTTAATATGGAGGTCACACACTACAGCAAGGCCCGCCCACAGAAGAGGACTTCCGTGGACGGGCCCGTGAACGTAAGGACTAAGCGTCGCAACTACAGGTCGCGCTTGGTCAAGATCTCCTGGGGCACCAGGCCGCAGTTCTCGATGACGGCGCGGGCGTAGTCGGCCGCCTCGGGCGTAAGGCCCGCGGTCAACAGCGAGCAGTCCCCCACCTCGATGTTGATCTGGCCGGTCTGCTCGTTGTCGCACGGATCAGGGAAGCGCTCCATCGCGCGGTCGCACATCAGCTGGTAGCCAGGGGTAAACGGCGCCAGGTTGTACTTGGCGTCGAGAAGGTCGTCCAGCTTGGCATAGATGTCCAGGCCGGCGCGGTCGATGTCACCCCAATAGAGGACCTCGATCGTGTCGGCGCCCAGGCTGTCCAGCAAAAGCGCCAAGCGGTTGTGCTCCAAGACGGGCATACCGCCGCCAAGGACAACGGCGTGGATGCGCTCGCCCAAGATGACGCTGCGGCCCTCCTCATACATAAGGTCGCGCACGTCAAGCCAGGGATCAAGGTTCTCGGTCACCAGCACGCGCATGTGCTTGCGGCGCCTCGGCGCGTGGTACAGGATGTCGGGCTTGGGCATGGGCCGGTGGCGGATGACGTCCTCCATGCCCATGGCGCGCAGCAGCCTAAAGCCGTCCGAGCCGTACTCGAAGAACTTCTCGTCGCCGCCCATCTGGTAGGCCAGCTGGCGACGCGTGATGTCGCCGGGCAGCATGCCATCGCTCAGGGCCTCGTTAAGGCCGCAGATCTCCTTCTCGTACAAGGTGTAGGCACCGGGGTGCGAAAGCAGCCAGCCGTTGAGCCAAAAACGCTGGTCAAGCGTCACGATCTTGGCGCGAATCGCGGCCTCGCCCTCTCCGCCGCGACGGATGTAAGGCACCTTGGCCAAGGTCTGGTCGTTGTTTGACTTGGGGCCTCCACGGCGAGAAGAACGGCGCGGCTTGGCGGGGCCGGCGGGCTTCTTGTCCTCAGCGGGGGCGGGGACGGCGGCCGCGGGTTCGGGAGCAGCAGCTTCTGCGGGGGCGGGGTCGGGGGTCTCTTCGGCCGCAACCGAGACTTCGTGTTCGGGCTCCGGTTCGGCCGAGACCTCGGTCTCAACGACGACCTCGGCCTCAACCTCGACAGGCACCTCGACCTGGGCCTCAACAACGGCCTCGGCCTTCTCCTCCACAACAACGGCAGTCTCTTCGCCGCCGTCCAAAGGAGCCGCCTCAACCTCTGCCTCGGCAGCCTTCTTCTTGCGGGATCTCGTGCGAGTGCGCTTCTTCTTTGGTTCGGGCTTTGCCTCGTCGTCCACGC
>CAVDXJ010000211.1:0-3881 GCA_963612765.1 Oscillospiraceae bacterium | reverse complement strand
CGGCGCAGGTGCCGTTCATGCGCTGCTCGATGCCGTTGTCGAAGTAGATGATCTTGGCGTCCTCGCCGCCCAGCTCAATGGCGCAGTCGGTCTGCGGGATGAGGGTCTCGACGGCGCGCTTGCTCGCGATGACCTCCTGGACAAACTCAAGGTCAAGCCACTTGGCCAGCAGCATGCCGCCCGAGCCGGTGATCGAGACGCGCATGGGGGTGTCGCCGATGACGCCCTTGGCGCGAGCGAAGAGCTCCTTTGCGGTGGCGCGCACGTCGGTGTGGTGGCGCTCGTAGTTGGCGTAGATCAAGTGGTCGTTGTCGTCAATGACGGCCAGCTTAACGGTGGTGGAGCCCACATCGATGCCCAGGCGCAGGTGCGCGCGCGACAGGTCGGTAGGGTTCTTGGGAGAAAGCTCCGCGCCCTCCTGCTTGAGCTCGATGGCAGGGCGAGCGGCGCGCTCGGCCTTGATGGAAGCGGCGGACTTATCGGTCATTGGTTTCCTCCTTGGGACAAAGGGTCGCAAGAGCAAAGCTCGGGATGTCGAACTCGATGTGGGTCTCGTACAGGTCGCCGGGGCGAACAAACATCAGGGCGGTCATGAGGCGGGCCATGGTGCCCACGGATTCCCGCATGCCGCCCTCAAGCCATCTGATCAAGACGCCCACCTCGGCAGATATGGCAAACGTGAGGTAGTAGTCAAAGAAGGAGCCCAGGGCTCGCAGGTCGATGCCGTCAAGGGCGCGGTCCTGGACAACGTCGTGGACCATGCGCTTGATTCGCTCGGCAAAGGCCGGGTCGCCGCCGTCGCCCAGCAGGGGCTTCAAGTAGTCGCCCTTCTCGGCAACACAGCGCAAAAGCTCAATCGAGCCGGGAGCCGGTTCTTGGCGGTCGAGAGCTTCCTGCAGACTGGCGAGATTGGTCTCCGAGATGCGCACGACGTAGGCGCGCAGGTCTGCCAGGGTCTCGTCCTCTATCTGGTTGACCAGGTCGGGGATATCGCGGAAGTGCGAGTAGAACGTGCGGCGCGTGACACCTGCGCGCTCGGTCACCGCGGTCACGGTGACGCGGGAGAGGTCTTTGCTCGACTCGATCTCGTCGGCCAGGGCCTGGCGCAGGGCGGTGCGGGTTCGCACGGTCCTGCGGTCGGTGCTTTGTGGCGAGACGGGCGGGCTACCTGCGGTCGCGTCTCGTAGTGCTTGTCGCAAACGGGAGCCTTTCTCGACGTTTTTTCACAACCTGGGTAGTATTACACAACCTGTGCAAAAACGCCGAGAAGGACATGCGGATTCACCGCTCCCCCACATGAGCGGACGGCGGCTCCAGACACCGAACATATTTTCGAATTTAGCGACAAGATTCCCATCAACTATGGTACAGTTGTTCGTAAGCAAAAGCGGTGCCCTCCGAGTCTTGCAGGCAGTTAGGAGGGATTTCGTTGGCCGAACTAACCACATTGATTCAATCAATGGCCGTGCTCGTCTTGGCGGCAGCCTTTTTGTACCTGATCACTAGGCACTAACGGTTTGGCGGGAGAGGCTCTTTAAAACGAAATCAGCCGCCTGTTGCGAGGCGGCTGATTTCTGGGGTCTCCCCCGAACTTACCACTTGTCACAGGAGGGCTAAAGCCACTGCGCTTACGATTATACCCGTTCATCGGGCCTGCGCGCAACGGGTTTTCGGGGCAAGGGGCGCCTTCACGGGCCCCAAGCCCCACTTCATCGCTACCCGGCCCCGCCATTGCTGGCCAGCACCCACAAGCGCGCAAAGGAAAGGCAGGGCCTCTATATAAAACGCCCCTCGGCTGGCGTTGTGAATCGCCAAACCGAGGGGACGTCTTGCGCAGATTAGGTTACCGGCGGCGACTACTCGTTGTCACCCGCGGTCATCTGGGTGGCAGAGAGGTTGGCGTCGGTGGCGCCAGCGGCATCGGGCCACACCCAGCCGGTGAACTCGGGCACGTCGTAGCCCTCGTCGCAGGCAAACTGGAAGGCCTCAAGACGGAAGTCCTCCCACTTCTGGATCTGCTCGGCGAACTTCTCGGCGTCGACCAGGCGCAGGGCGTCGGCGGCCAGGGCCCAGCGGTCCATGTTGTTGAGGCGCAGCATGTCGTACGGGGTAGTGGTGGAACCCTTCTCCTCGTAGCCGTGGACGCGGAAGTTGTCGTGGCCGGGACGGTCCCAGATCAGGCGGCGGATGGTGCCGGCGTAAGCGTGGAACGCGAAGAGGACGGGCTTATCGGCGCCAAAGAGCTCGACAAAGCGCTCGTCAGAGATGGCCAGGTCGTTCTCGCTGACGTTCTGGATCTTGAGCAGGTCGACCACGTTGACGAAGGTCGCCTTGACGCCCAGGCCCTTGAGCATGTCAAGGGCGGCCAGGGCCTCGAGGGTGGGAACGTCGCCGCAGGTGGCGATCACGAGGTCGGCCTCGTCAACAGAAGCGGCGGAGCTTGCCCACTTCCACTCGGCGACGCCCTCGGCCAGCTCGGCCTTGGCCTCATCGACGGTCAGGAAGGTGGGGGCGGGCTGCTTGCCGCAGAAGATGGCGTTCACGCAGTTGGTGGACTGGTAGGTCTTCTCGGCAACCGCAAGCGCCATGTTGGCGTCGCAGGGGTAGTAAGCGTTGACGACGTGGGTGTCGTTGGCCTTGTTAAGGAGAAGGTCGACGAAGCCCGGGTCCTGGTGAGAGAAGCCGTTGTGGTCCTGGCGCCAGACGTGGCTGGAGAGCAGGATGTTCAGGCCGGCGATGGGGGCGCGCCAAGGGATCTCGCGCACGGTGGCCTCGAGCCACTTGCAGTGCTGGTTGACCATGGAGTCGACGACGTGGACGAAGGACTCGTAAGAGCTCCAGACGCCGTGGCGGCCGGTCAGGACATAGGCCTCGAGGAAGCCCTCGCACTGGTGCTCGGACAGCTGCTCGACAACCTTGCCAGAGGGAACCAGCAGGTCATCGTTGTCGGCGTCGGCGTAGTAGCCGCCGTCCCACTGCTTGGCGGTGTACTTGTAGGCGTCCTGCAGGCGGTTGGAAGCGGTCTCGTCGGGACCAAAGATGCGGAAGTTGTCCATGTTGTTGTGGAGGACATCGGCGGTGTAGGCACCAAAGACGCGGGCGGCCTCGGTGGAGCCCCAGCCGTGGCCCTTCTCGGCAACAGGAACCTCGTGGGCGTGGATGTCGGGCAGGACAAGGTCGGTACGGACCTTACCGCCATTGGCGTTGGGGTTGGCGCCGATGCGCAGGTCGCCCTGGGGCATGAAGGCGGTGACCTCGGGCTTTACCTGGCCGCCCTCGGTGAAGAGCTCCTCGGGCCTGTAGGAGCGCAGCCAGTTGCGCAGCACGCGGAAGTGCTCGTGGGTATCCTTGGCGGAGGCCAGGGGCACCTGGTGAGCGCGCCAAGAGCCCTCGGTCTTCTTGCCGTCGATGTGCTTGGGGCAGGTCCAGCCCTTGGGCGTGCGGAAGATGATCATGGGGTAGACCGGGCGGGTCTCGTCGCCGGCCTCGGCATGGGCCTTGATTTCGCAGATCTGGTCGAAGACCTCCTCGAGAAGATCGGCGAAGCGGCGGTGGATAGAGGCGTGGGACTCGTTGTCGAAGCCGGCCACGAAGAAGTGGGGGTCGTAGCCCATGCCCTCGAAGAACTCGGTGAGCTCCTCGTCAGAGACGCGCGCCAGGATGGTGGGGTTGGCGATCTTGTAGCCGTTGAGGTGCAGAATCGGCAGGACAATACCGTCGGTCTTGGGGTTCACGAGCTTGTTGGACTGCCAAGAGGTGGCAAGCGGGCCGGTCTCGGACTCGCCGTCGCCAACGACTGCCACGGCCAGCAGGCTGGGGTTGTCCATGATGGCGCCGTATGCGTGGGACAGGGTGTAGCCCAGCTCGCCGCCCTCGTGGAT
>CAVDXJ010000210.1:0-3907 GCA_963612765.1 Oscillospiraceae bacterium | reverse complement strand
TCCACACCAACACCGACGTCGATACGCTGCACTTTCGCCAGCTGGCAGACGACGCTATCGTCTTTAGCACGCAGCCCCTGGGCGGCCCAGAAGAGGTCGACCTGTGGAAGCCCGTGCCCAAGAACCGCCTGATCGCCTACCGCAACGGCCGGCTGGTGCGCACCTCCACCCCGCACGGCTACGTGTTCTGCGAGGCCATCCTCGACCTGCGCCGCAAGTTCGGCGACGACTGGCAGCGGGTGCTCAACTGACGCAGCTGAAGGTCGCCGCGGCCTTATCTCCATGCTCAAACAGTCCTGATTCGCACGGACGTGACATTAAGTCACGTCCGGCTCATGCGGAACTGCGCGTGGGAACAAAAGCCTCCCCACGCAAGGGCTACCAGCAGTTATTTGGTGCTGATGCTTCGGAACTCATAGCCGTCGGGGTGACGGCTAAAGGAATACTCAAAAGGCGTGCCGTCGTCGAGAAACGCGACCTGCTCGACCTCAAGCAAGGGGTCGTGCGGGCCTACGCCCATCCACTTCTGCTCGTCTGCCGTGGGTAAAACCGCGCGGACGATGCGGTGCGCGCTTGCGATCTTAAGGCGCAGCTCGCCCTCCACGTAGCCGTAGATAGACCCCTCGGCGTTCTTGCGGCGAAGGTTGGGAATCAGCTCGATGGGCATGAAGGTGTACTCGACGGCGTGCGGCCGGTCGTTGGTGAAGCGCACGCGGATGATGTGGTAGACAAACTCGTCGGGCTCGATGGCCAGCATGTGCGCGACCTCGGGCGGGGGCATCTCGATGTTAAAGAGCTCGACGTCGGTGCGGATCTTGTCGCCTGCGGCGGCGCGCTCGGCGGTAAGGCCGCTCATCTGTCCGCTCGTCTCGAAAGAGGCGGCGCCGTGGATGGGGGACTGCACGTTTTTGACAAACGAGCCCGACCCGCGCCGGCGCGTGATATAGCCGCCGGCCTCAAGAATATCCAGCGATTTCTTGATGGTCATCTTGCTGACCTCGTACATACCGCAAAGCGCCTCGATGCTGGGGAGAGACTCGCTTGGCTTGTACTGGCCGCTTTTGATCGCGGCGATAAGGTCATCTGCCACAAGCTCGTACTTCATCTTTGCCATGAGTCGCTCCCTTCAAGAAGGCGGTTGCAGACAGGTGTTGCTCTCCGCCCGTCTTCGAGCATAGCCGTTAAGCAGGGGCGCAAACCGTTCAGCGTCAAAATCATACCACTCAGAGGTGAGAAGAAAACAGTACTTGAAGAAATAGTGAACATGCCTAACCTATAAATTAGACATGCCAGGGTGGCCAACCAGAAATGCCAGCATGCGAATGCAAGAAACGACAAGGAAAGGAGGGTCGATGGAGCAGCTCACGCTTCCGAAGGACTTCTTCTTCGGCGCCGCGATGTCCGGTCCCCAGACAGAAGGGGAGTGGCAAAGCGGCGGCAAGCTCGAGAACCTGTGGGACCTTTGGAGTAACCTCGAGCTCGACGCGTTCCACAACCGCGTTGGTTCTTACGGCGGCAACGACTTCACCCGCCGTCACAACGAGGACTTCCAGATCTTCAAGGACCTGGGCCTCACGAGTTTTCGCACCTCGATCCAGTGGAGCCGCCTGCTCGACGCCGACGGCAACGTCAACCCAGAAGGCGAGAAGTACTACCACGACCTGTTTGCCGACGCCGCGGCCGCCGGGCTCGAGTGCTTCGTGAACCTGTACCACTTCGACATGCCCGCCTATCTCTTTAGGCGCGGCGGTTGGGAAAACCGCGAGGTCGTCGAGGCCTACGCCAACTACGCGACCAAGGCCTTTGCCTGCTTTGGCAAAGAGATCCGCTGCTGGTTCACGTTCAACGAGCCCATAGTCGAGCCCGACCAGCGCTACCAAAACGGCATTTGGTACCCAAACCTGCGCAACTTCAACCGCGCAAAGGCCGTGCAGTACAACATCTCGATCGCGCACAGCTTGGCCGTGGCGGCATACCGCCGCGCCAAGGCGGCAGGCCTCATGCGCGAAGACTCCCGCATCGGCCTCATCAACTGCTTCACCCCGCCCTACACCCGTGAGAACCCCAGCGAGGCGGACCTTGAGGCCGTGCGCATGACCGACGGCATCAACAACCGCTGGTGGCTGGACCTCGTGACCAAGGGCGAGCTGCCCGCGGACGTCCTAGACTCTCTTGCCGCCCGCGGCGTCGAGCTGCCCATCCGCCCCGGCGACGTCAAGATTCTCGTCCAGGGCACGGTCGACTGGCTGGGGTGCAACTACTGCCACCCCGAGCGCGTCCAGGCGCCTTCGCGCGACGTCGACGAGTCGGGTTGCCCCGTCTTTGCCGAGCCCTACGTGTGGCCCCAGGCCAAGATGAACAAGAGCCGCGGCTGGGAGATCTACCCCAAGGGCATCTACGACTTTGGCATGAAGCTCAAGCGCGAGTATCCCGACCTGGAGTTCTTTGTCTCTGAGAACGGCATGGGCGTCGAGCGCGAGCAGAACTTCCGCGACTCCCAGACCGGCGCCATCCAGGACAACTACCGCATCGAGTTCGTGGCCGAGCACCTGGCCTGGATCGCCCGCGCCATCGAGGCCGGCGCGAACATCGTGGGCTACCACTACTGGGCCGTCGTCGACAACTGGTCATGGTCCAACGCCTTCAAGAACCGCTACGGCTTTGTGGAGGTCGACCTCGAGGACGGCTACAGGCGCCGCCTCAAGAAGTCAGCAAGTTGGTTGAGGGATGTCGCAAATTCGCATACCCTCACTGTGGAAGAAGGGAAGTAAGGAAATGGCAGAAGGAAAGGGACAGGCGTTCCTTGACAAGTTCGCCGAGGTCTCGGCGAAGGTGGGCAACCAGGTCCACCTAAGGACGCTGCGCGACGCGTTCGCGACGCGTTCGCGACGATCACCCCGCTCTATATCCTGGCCGGCATCGCCGTGCTGATCAACAACGTTGTGTTCCCGCTGTTCTTTGCCGAGGACTCCGCCGAGCTGGCCGCGGTCCAGGGCTGGGGCTCTGCGGTTACGCTGGGCACGCTGTCTGCCTGTGCGCTTATCTTGGCGGGTCTTCTCGGCTACTGCCTGGCCGTCAACAAGCGCTTTGAGAACGCGATCGCCTGCGTGGTCGTGGGTATCTCGTCGTTCATCATCATGATGCCGCAGGCCGCGACCGCCACCCTGGGCAACTTCCTGGTGGCGACCAACGCCGACGACAAGCTCGCCGACTCAATGAGCTACGCCGTCGCCGACCTGGGCGTCAAGCTCTCCGACGGCTACGCCTTGACCGGCGTCGAGGCCTCCGGCGTGCTTTCGACCACCAACACCGGCACCAACGGCCTGTTTGGCGCGATCATCGTGGCCCTTCTCGCCGTCACGCTCTTCATCAAGATCTCTGGCGTCGACAAGCTCAAGGTGAACCTGGGCGAGGGCGTTCCTCCCGCGGTCGCCGAGTCCTTCAACGTCATGATCCCGATGCTTTTGACCCTCTCGGCCTGCGGCCTTGTCGCCGCCGTTTTGGCCGGCGCCTTCTCGACCGACCTCATGACGATCATCTCTACCTGCATCTCCAGCCCGCTTAAGGGCATCATGAACTCCGGCCCGTGGGCGGTCGTGCTCATCTACACCCTGGCAAACCTCCTCTTCTGCCTGGGCATCCACCAGTCCACCATCTCGGGTGTTTTGGCCGAGCCGATCCTTACCATGCTCATCGTCGACAACATGGCCACTTTCGTCGCCGGCCAGCCCATCCCTGCCGACCACTACATGAACATGCAGATCGTCAACAGCTTTGCCCTTATCGGCGGCTCCGGCTGCACCCTGGCCCTGCTGCTTGACACCTTCATCTTCTCTAAGAGCAAGACCTCCAAGACCGTCGCCAAGATGGCCATCCTGCCCGGCATCTTCAACATCAACGAGCCCGT
>CAVDXJ010000209.1:0-3928 GCA_963612765.1 Oscillospiraceae bacterium | reverse complement strand
CCTGGATGAGGAGAAGGGCGCCCGGGCACTCGTAGCACTCGCGGGACTTGATGCCCACGACGCGGTTCTCGACCATGTCGATGCGGCCAAAGCCGTTGCGGCCGGCGATCTCGTTGGCCTTGATGATGACAGAGAGGATGTCCATCTCCTCGCCGTTAATGGCGCTGGGGATGCCCTCCTTGAAGGAGATGACAACGGTCTCGGGCTCGGCAGGGCAATCCTCCAGGTTGTTGGTCATCGTCCAGATGTCCGAGGGAGGCTCGTTCCAGGTGTCCTCAAGGACGCCGCACTCGATGGCGCGGCCCCACAGGTTGTCGTCGATGGAGTAGGGCTTCTTCTTGGTGGTGGGCACGGGCACGCCGTTGGCCTCGGCCCACTCCATCTCGGAGTCGCGGGTGGTCAGGTCCCAGACACGCACGGGGGCGATGATCTCCAAGCTGGGGTCAAGCGCGCGGATCTCGGTCTCAAAACGCACCTGGTCGTTGCCCTTGCCGGTGCAGCCGTGGGCCACGTACTTGGCGCCGTACTGGTGGGCGATGTCCACAATGTGCTTAGAGATCAGGGGACGAGAAAGGGCAGAGAGCAGCGGGTAGACCTTCTGGTACTTGGCGTTGGCCTTGATGGCGTGGGTCAGGTACTTCTCGGCGTACTCGGCACGCATGTCGACGGCGTCGGAGTGGATGGCGCCCATATCGCAGGCCTTCTGCTTGATCCACGAGAGGTCCTTCTCGTCCTGGCCCACGTTGCCGCAGATGGCAACGACGTCGAGGTTCTTCTCGACCTGGAGCCACTTGACGATGACGGAGGTGTCAAGACCGCCAGAGTACGCAAGAACAACCTTATCCTTCTCAGCCATTTTGATTTCCTTTCAATTGGCAAATATGCAGGTAGAAGTAGAAAGCAGCGCAACAAAACACCCGTCGATGCGGTGAGTTGCGAGATAAGTGATTAGATTGGGCAACCTAAGGACAGCTTCGCAGCGCACGCAACATCGCGGGCTAGATTCGTCGATCCTGGCGTCGGTTTTGGGGAGAAGAGAGGGCGATGGCCTGGGAAAGGTCAGTAAACGTAGCGCTGTAGCTCTTCATTAGGCTTCTTTCGCCTCCCCTAGTAGACTAGTGGCCCACGACTATGGCCGTGGGGCTGCAATCAATGAACCGAACTATAGACCTGTGGCTGGGCCGCATACAACCCAAAACGCCAATGTATTTTGTTTGGAAACAAATTAGCTGAGTGGACACGAAAAAAGGCGGCTGCCGGGGGGGTGGCAGCCGCCTTGGGGACCGGGCGCGAAGGGTTACTCGCGACGCTTCTTCCTTGCAGAGAAGAACGAGGCGCCGATGGCCGCGCCGCCGAGAACGGCGGGCACGAGGGCCACTGTGGTGGCGTCGCCGGCCTCGGGGACCGCGGGCTTGGCCGGGGTCTTCTTGTCGGCGTTGTCGGCCGAGCTGGGCTTCTTGCCGTCGGCGCCGTCGTCGGACTTATCGTCGGCGTCAGAGTCCTCGTCGTCCTTCTTGCCCTCGTCCTTCCTGGGGACGACGGTGTCGGACTTCTGGATCTCGTGCTCGGCCACCGCGTCGGAGAAGTACTTGCCGCAGGCCGGGCAGTACCAGTACTCGATGTTGCCCTCGGCCTCGGTGGTCGCCTCCCTGGCCTCGACGTGGGTCAGCGCCGCGTGGTTGTCGGGGTCCAGCTCGCCGTACTCGCCGCCGCAGTCGTCACAGACGGCACGCACGGCGCAGGTGGCCTCGCCGCCGTGGCAGGCAGCCGTCTCGGAGTGCGAGGCGTCGTACTTGCAGACGCGGGTGTGGGTCCCGTCGCCGTTGGAAACCCAATCGCCCCAGGTGTGGCCGTCGTTGACGGTGAGGGTCAGGGTCGTCGCGTTGCCGGCCTTGTCGGTGGCGACGACGGTCTGGGCGCCCTCGGCGGGGGCAACGGTCAAGGTGACGCCGGCGGCGGCCTCGCCGTCGAGCGCCATGGCCTCGCCGACCGCCTGGCCGTTGAGCGTGACGGAGGCGAGGTTGGCGTCGCTCACGGTGAGCTCCACGGGGGCGCAGTAGGTGCGGCCGTCCTGCGCGCCGCTGATGACCGGCGCGGTTGCGTCGAGGACCACGCCGTCCGAGCGCAGGTAGGCGACGTTGCCGGCCGCGTCGGTAACGCGGGCGTAGACGATGATGTTGGCGTCGGGCTTAATCTCGAAGGCGTCGGAGTACTCGGTGAACTTCTCGCCGGCCAGCTGGTCGACGGCGAGGTTCCTCTCGGTGACCAGGTACTCGACCTTCGCCACGCCGCTCAGGGCGTCGGAACCGGTGAGCGTCACGGTCTGCTTGTCGTTGCGGTACAGGCCGAAGGTAACGGCCTCCAGGAACTCCGTCCAGGCGTCCTTTCCGATCTCGACCTTGCCCGCGGGCGCGGTCTTGTCGATCTTGTAGCCCAGGGTGACGGCGGTGGAGATGTAGCCCTGAGCGTCGTTCTTGACGTAGAAGGTGAGGCTGCCCTCGCCCTCGTCGGAGCAGGTCAGGCTGTCGCGCCAGTCGGCGTCGACCGCGTCGGAGAGCGCGACCTTCCAGCCGTCGGCGGCGGTGACGGTGAAGTCCTGGTTGGTCCAGTCGCGCGTGGTCGCCGCGTACTCGGAGCCGGTGGCGTCGTAGGCCACGATGCTGGCCGTGACGCCAGTGGGCTGGGCGAGCTCGTAGTTGCCCGCGGCCTTACCGGTGAGCGAGAAGGCCGTGAACGTGACCGGGACCCTCTCCCCGACCTTGGCGCTGGTGAAGGCGGGCGAGCCGTTGACCAGGGTCACGTCGTCGCCCTCCACGGCCCCGTCGACAGCAGGGGTGCCAGAAATGGTAGCGGCGGTCGTGCCGTCGTAGACCTTGTTGGCGACGGAGAGGCCCTTCACGCCCACGGTCTTCTTCTCGATCCGGAACGTGCAGCTGCCGGAGCCGGCGTACTCCAGGTTCGTGCCCGCGACGCTCACGGTCACGGAGTACTTGCCCGCGGCGGTGGGCGCCTGGTCGCTGGGGCCGTAGGCGGTCCCCTCGACGCCCACGTAGGTCTTCACCAGGTCGGCGGCGGCGACCTTATCGTCCTGGACCTTGATATCGGTCGGGGCCTGGGCCTGGCCGTTGTAGGTGTAGTTGCCGGCGGCCACGTCGATCTTGACCTGCTCCTTGGCGGTGACGCCCAGGGTGGCCGTGATCGTGTAGTCCTCGTAGTTGGCGCTGGTGACGTTAAGGGCCACGGTGGCCTGCTGGCCCTCGGTCGCGGAGGCCGTGAGCGCGTAGGTCAGCTTGCCGTCCGCGTAGGCCGGCTCGCCGTCGAGGATGTTAGAGGCGTCGCTATCGACGGAGACCGTCACCTGGCCGCCGTTGACGACGTAGCCGGCGGGCACGTCGCAGGTGTTCTCCTGGCCGCGCTTGCCGTCGGCCGCAAACGAGAGGCCTTCCCCGGCCACGGCCTTCTCGATGGTCGCGGCCTGCTCGCCCGCGGCGCTCTTGAGCACGTAGTTCTTCGCGGTGTCCGTCTCGGCGAGCTTGACGGAGAAGGTCACCTTGGTGGCCGCGCCCTCGCCGGAGGCGTTGGCGCCGTCGTACTTGGCGCCCGAGACGGCGTAGTCGGTGCCGAGTGCCAGCGACTCGCCGTCGACCAGGCCGCCGAAGGAGACGGCGGTGACGGTCGCGTCGGTGGTGCCGTCGTAGGTCTTGGCCGCCACGTCGACGCCGGCGATGGTCAGCTCCTTGCGGGAGATGGTCCCCGTGATGCCGGAGGGCTGTACCAGGGTGTAGTTTGCCTCGGCCTTGCCGGTGAGCGAGAAGGCCGTGAACGTGACCGGGACGTTCTCCCCCGCCGAGGCGGACGAGAAGGCCGGCGTGCCGTTGACCAGGGTCACGTCGTCGCCCTCCACGGCGCCGTCGAGCTCCGGGGTACC
>CAVDXJ010000208.1:0-3932 GCA_963612765.1 Oscillospiraceae bacterium | reverse complement strand
CGGCGACCTTCTCGCCAACACCAAGCATGTCGCCCAAGACGTTATCCGAGACGGCCTTGGCGGTGCCGGCCACGCCGAGTTTCTTCTCGCCGTCCTGGCCATTCTGGCCGGCGCCGGCGGCAGGCTTGCTGTTCTTGGGCTTGTTGCTTTTCTTGGACATCAAACACCTCGGGTATCCAGGGCTTCATTGCCCTGGGACTTGATTTTTTGATACTCCGCGGCGGCCGTAGCAAACCCGTCACGCAGCAGGTGCGTGTCGATTGCCGAGACCATCAGGTTTATGCTTCCCGCGTACCTGGCGAGAAGCGCGTTGCCGCCGATAATTCCAAAACCCTTGTGAGCGGCCAAGCACGCGTCGTGCACCGTGTCGATAAGCGCAAGCTCCTCGGCGCAGCCCACCTCGTCGGGACGACCCATCGAGATGGCAAGGTCACAGGGGCCGATAACCACAGCGTCCAGGCCCTCGACGGCCAGGATCTCCTTGATGTTGGAGACACCTTCGACGGTCTCGATCTGCGCGATGGCAAGCGTGGAGACATTGGCTTTTGTCATGTTCTGCTCGTGGCTACCCGAGGGGCCGTAAGCAGTGTGAGCACCACCCGAGTAGCTGCGTTTGCCGCACGGGGGATACTTTGCCCATTCAACCAGCTGCCTTGCCTGTGCAGCGGTCTCTACCATGGGCACCATGACTCCGGTTGCACCCAAGTCAAGCACGCGCGAGATGTCGGCACGCGCAAGCTGAGGCGCGCGAACCAACGAAGGCAGCCCAATCGAGTTGCCCAAAAGCATGAGCGTGCTTAGACGGGTGTGATCAATGTCGCCATGTTCGCCGTCGAAAAAGAGGAAGTCGAAACCGGCGGCTTTGGCTATTAACACGCTGGGGGCGTTGTCGATCACCTGAACAAGCAGGCCACCCAACTGCACATCCGCGATGCTAGCCACATCCATCGGTCTTCTCCTCTCATCAAACGTGAAACTAAAGTTAGAACTTGTACTTCGAGCTTAAGAGTAAGGGCGCCCGTGGGCTTGCTTCCACGAGCGCCCTTTAGCCTTAGACCTTAGAGCTGAGTAGGTAGTGCAATCCCGAACCTAGGGCTTAGGCAAAGATGCTGCCGATGCCGTAGATGATGGAGCCGACGATGTTGTAGTCGACGTTCGGGAAGGAAGCGCCAGCGATGCCGAGGCCCTCGAAAGCAGGGTAAAGAACCAGAGGACCAGCGCAGAGGAAGATGCCGACGATGAAGGAGCCCAGCAGGGCGCCACGCCAGCCGCCGTAAGCGTAGCCGCAGACGCCGCAGGTGCCGCCGGAGAAGAAGCAGATGCCGGCAGCGGGGATCATGATGGTCTCGGAGCCCAGGGCAACCATGGCCGCCATAGCGACGAGGCCGCCGAGGAAGGAGCCGATGAAGCCGATGATGACGGCGTTAGGAGCGAAGGGGAAGATAGCCGGGCAGTCGACTGCGGGCTTGGCATCGGGGATGAGCTTCTCGGAGATGCCGACGAACGCAGCGGTGATCTCGGCGATGAACTGACGGACGCCGTAGATCAGGACGGACATGCCGGCGGCGAACTTCAGGCCAGCGAGGAACGGCCAGATCCACCAAATGTCGTTGCCGAAGGAAGCCTTGATGGCCTTGCCGCCGACCTCGGTGTCAAAGTTGCCGGTAACGAAGCAGGCGATGGTCACGATGTAGAACAGGACGATCATGAACAGCGCGACGGAGAAGACGAAGTCCTTGAAGAGCTTCAGGAAAGCGGGGAGCTCCTTCTCGTCCTTCTCGACGGCGGACTCAGCCTCGTTCTTCTTGGCGAAGAGCTTGCCGCAGTAGCCAGCGAAAGCGTAGCCAATGCAGTTGAAGTGGCCGATGGAGATGTTATCGGCACCAACGAGCTTGACAACGAAGGGCTGGCACAGAGAAGGAAGCGCAGCGCCGCAGAAGCCCAGGATAACGCCGCCGAGGATGACGGTCACGAAGACCGGGGCACCGAGGGCGATGAAGACGAGGGCGAGGACGCAGGCGAAGTAAAGGAAGTGCTGACCGGTGAGGAAGACGGCCTTGAACGGGGTGATCTTGGCGAACACCAGGTTCATGATGAAGCCGAGGACCATAACCATGGCGACCTCGGTGCCGTAGGTGTTGAGTGCCAGTGCGGTGGCGACCTCAACCTGGGTCACGACGCCCTTGACCTGGAAAGCGGTCGAGAACATGTTGGAGAAGATGGTGACCTGAGCGCTCATGGCGTCAGAGCCGATGTTGAAGATCATGAAGCCGATGATGGTCTTCACGGTACCAGAGAAGACGTCCACAGCGGACTTCTTCTGCAGCAGGAGGCCGACGAGGGCGATGACGCCCATGATGACGGCGGTGTCCCTGAGCTGCATGAGAATAGCATTGAGCATGCGATTCTCCTTTCAGCGTGACTAGAAGTTGATCCGGACCTACTCAGACAGGAATCAAATAAGTGCGCGCCGGGTTGCGACGCGCGGAGCGGGGCGATTTGCCCCAGGCGAGAAACGCGGATTTACTCGGCGTGCTCGGCGAGCCAAGCGCCCAGCTTCTCCTTCATCTCGGCCTTGTCGACGATGTTGGTGATACCCACGGCGGAGGGAACGCGAGGATCGGCGTTGAGCTCGTCGGTGAGGTCGCTCATGGTGATGACGAGGTCGCCGTTGAAGCCGATGAGGGAGTCGAGGTTGCCGTGCTCGGTCTCGATGTTGTAGCCGTTCTCCTTGATGACCTGGTCGATCTTGATCTTGAGCATCATCGAGGAGCCCATGCCGGCGCGGCAGCAAACCAGAGCGTGATAAGTCTTAGCCATTCTAATTACCTTCCTTCCTTAGCGTGGACCAATTCCACGACATCCTTAGGCGTAGCAGCGCTCTCGAGCTGGGCGAAGAAGTCGGGGTCGCTCAGCAGCTCGACCAGGGACTGCAGGGCAGACAGGTGGCTGCCGTTGTCCTTGGCGGAGAGCGGGAACAAGAACTTGACCGGGTCGTTGTCGGCAGAGCCAAACTCGACGGGGTCCTTGAGGGTCACGATGCCCACGGCGGACTCAAGCGCGCCGGACTCGGGGCGAGCGTGGGGCAGGGCCACGTGCTCGGTGATGACGATGTAGGGACCAAGCTCGTTGACACCCTTGATGATGTCGTCGACGTAGCCGAGGGTCACCTTGTTGTTGTCCACCAGGGGCTGCGCTGCCTTCCTGATGGCGTCTTCCCAGTCACTGGCCTCGACGTTGAGAAGTACGAGGCTCTCATCGAGAAGATCACTCAGCAATGCACTCACCTTCCTTAAAAGGTCGTTGGCACATAGACGCCTTTTCGTAACATGCCCGTGCCAATACCCAAATCAACGTTCATTAATATCGCACTTCTCGGCGAATTCATCAACGAGGAATCCACATTTCCGGCTCAAATAATCCCTCTTTCGCCGAACGGTTGGTTTTGGCGGGTGACCGTCATCTTGCAAACCTCGAAATTATTTGAACGTTTAAGAGTATAGTTATTGCAGGTAAATCAACTGTTATGAATTATATGATTGTTCTATACGCACGATTTGCTGTTATGTATTTGACCCTTTTGGGCGGTTAAATTTAATAACAGACTTATCATTTAGTTACGATTCTTTGAACGTTATTAATTTTACAGCGTTCATTTAAATGAAGAGGTAGGAACCAGCATGAAGCGAAGCAAAGCCTTTGTCGCCTCGCGCAGAAACGACATCACCGCCATTCTTGAGAAGCGCGGGCAGGTAAGCGTGTCCGAGCTGGCCGAGCGCTTTGGCGTCTCGGCCCTCACCATTCGCCGCGACCTGGACTACCTGGAGTCCCAGCAGATCCTCACGCGCCAGTACGGCACGGCGACGCTTTTGAACCCGCTGGGCCGCCCGTCCGGCTCGCGCCAGGTGCGCGCCAACAAGGCGATCGCCCGC
>CAVDXJ010000207.1:0-3937 GCA_963612765.1 Oscillospiraceae bacterium | reverse complement strand
AGAACTGCTGCGACAGCATGTTGGTCAAGCGGCGCTGGTTGGCGTAGAGGCGCATCACGTTCTTCACGCGGTGGCGCACCACGCGCGCATCGAAGGGTCGCGTGATGTAGTCAGAGGCGCCCAGCTCGTAGGCGTTGAGCACCACCTCGTCCGAGTCCTCGGAAGAAATCATGATGACGGGAATGTCGTCGATCCAGCCCTCGCGCCTCATGCGCGAAAGCACCTCGAAACCGTCGATCCCCGGCATCACGATGTCGAGAAGGACCATCGAGATGTTGGGCTTCTCGCATTCCAGGACCGCAAGGCCGTCCTCGCCGCTGGAAGCCTCCAGGATCTCGTAGTCGTCCTTGAGCATGACCTTCAAGATCTCGCGGTTCATCTCGGAGTCGTCGATGATGAGAAGGACGGGCTTGTGATACTCGGGCGTGTCCTTGAGGTCGCCCTCCATAAACACGCAGGCGCGCTGCTGCTTGGCCTTGTACATGAGCTTGTCGGCCCGGCGCACGGCGTCCTCGATCGTGCGGCCGGCGGCCACCACGCCGCCCATCGAGGCCGAGAGCGCGACCTGCGGGTAGCCCGGCACGGCCGTCTCGGCCACGCGCTTGGCCATGAGCTTGAGCTTGACCGAGAAGTCCTCGGCCGCGATTCCCGGCAGGACCAGGACAAACTCGTCGCCGCCGTAGCGCACCAGCATATCGGTATCGCGAATACAGGCGCTCATGGCCTGGGCCGCGGTCCTGATTGCCAGGTCGCCCACGTGATGGCCCAGGGTGTCGTTGACCATCTTGAAGTCGTCTAGGTCGATGATGGCCACGCCCGCCGCCAGGTACTGGTGGCGCAGGGTGTCCTCATAGAAGCGGCGGTTATAGACGCCCGTCAAGGCATCGTGGTAGAGCAGCTGGTTGGCGCGCTCCTCCCCCTTGCGCTCAAGCGGGCGGGCGCAGAGAAGAACGCGAGGCTCGCCGTCGACCTCGACGTAGCGCACGAAGGCACGGTGCGACGTGTCGCCCACGCGAAGCAGGCGCTCCTGTTTACCGGCGCGGGCATCGAAGACCTCCTGGGCAACGACGCGCATGCAGGGGCAGTCCTCGCCGCAAAGCAGGCAGTTGCTTTCCTCCTGCAGGTCGCTCTCGTTCAAGAGCCTTACCACGGGGTAGCTCTCCCGCAGGCGGGCGGCCTCGAAATCGAGCTCCTGGGAGGTCATCTGGACCTTCTCGGTTGCCAGGGAGCGGGCCCCCGGCGCGGTGTTATCGCTGCTCATTGCCTGCTGCCCTTCTCCGCTGCACAAGACGCGCGACGGTGTCGATGAGCTTGTCGGAATCAAGCGGTTTTGCCAGGTGCTCGTCCATGCCGGCCTCGCGGGCCTGACGGCGGTCCTCGACAAACGCGTTGGCCGTCATGGCGATTATGGGGATCTGGGCGGCGTCGGGGCGGTCCAAGGCCCTGATCGCGCGGGTGGCGTCGTAGCCGCCCATGACGGGCATCATGACGTCCATCAAGATGAGGTCGATGTCCCCGGGGCGAGAAGCCCTAAAGGCGTCGAGCGCCTCCCGGCCGTCGCAGGCCTGGAGAACCGCGGCGCCGGCCTGGCCAAGAAGGAAGGACTCGATCTCCATGTTGAGGTCGTTGTCCTCGGCCACCAGGATGGTGTACCCGGCGATCGACGGGCGCTCGCTGGGCTGGGCGCCAAGCCGTCGCGCGGCGTGGACGCCCTCGGGGCAGACCTCGAAGGGAAGGTCGACGGTAAAGCAGGTGCCCTGGCCCTTCTCGCTGGTAAACGCGATGGTGCCGCCCATGAGCTCGGTCAAGGACTTGGCGATGGGCATGCCCAGGCCGGTGCCGGAGGCGTGACCCTTGGCATACAGGCTGTTCTCCTGCGCAAAGGGCTCGAAGATCTTTGCCTGGAACTCCTCGCCCATGCCGATACCGGTGTCCTGGCACACAAAGCGGTAGCTGGCCACGCGGCCGTCGAAGCTCGTCTCGGTGCAGGAGAGGTAGACCTCGCCGTCGGGCTTGTTGTACTTCACCGCGTTGGACAAGATGTTCATGAGCAGGCGCTTGACGTGCAGCGGGGAAGCAAACACGTCCGCGTGCTTAAGGTTAACGAACTCGCAGGTCAGGCGCACGTCCTTCTCGGCCGCCTGGCGCTCGACGACCTGGATCAGCTCCTCGAAGAGCTCCTCGAGGTTCATAGGCCAGCGGTCGAGCTCGATCTCGCCGCTCTCGAGCTTGCTCATGTCCAGGACCTCGTTCACAAGGTCGAGGAGAAGGCCCGAGGCGTTCCAGATCTTACGGCGGCAGCTGGCCTGCTTCTCAAGGTCGTCCGCACAGGCCTCGCCCACCTCGACCATGCCGCGAATGCCGTTGATGGGCGTGCGGATGTCGTGGCTCATGCGCTGCAGGAACTCGGTCTTGGCGTTGTTGGCGGCCTCGGCGGCAAGGGCGGCCTCGGCCAGTTCCTTCGAGTAGGCGCGCTCGCGCTCGACCGATCGAGCAAGGTGCTTGCGCTCGTTCTTGCGGTTCTGCGAGACGGCAACGATGAGCAGGGCCGCGTACAGGACAAAGGCGATCGCGCCCGAGGTGATCGCCGTCGAGAAGAGGTCGCCAAAGGGCTCGAAGATATAGATATAGTAGTCGCGGGCATGCGCCATGGCGCCCACGTAGATGCCAAAAGAGCCGTGGATGACGGCCAAGGTCCCGGCCTCGTGTTTGGAAGCCTTAAGGACCTCGACGACCTGGGCGGCTGCGGGCGACAGGCTGTCGTTTTGGTCGCCCGTGACCTCGGTGTTGTTGGAGGCGACGACCTTGCCCTCGCTCTCCAGGACGATGGTGCCGTTCTCCTTGGACATGTAACCGTCCAACAGAGACTGCTGCGTCAGGCTGTACTTGTTGGCAAAGGCCGAGCCCGTGTGGTAGTAGGTGACGGCGATGCCGGGCTTGTCGGTGCGGCAGGCGGCGGCCAAGTCGACATAGGAACCGTCGTCCAACTTGATGCGCGAGGCGTAGACCTTCTTGGGGTAGTTGGCGACGTCGGTCACGGTTTCCTTCGAGATGTACTCGGCCAAGGAGTCCGCGGTGACCTGCGCATCGGTTGAGTACTGGGCCTCGACGGCGCCCGCCTGGTCCAGGACCACGATGCCGGTCATGCGCAGCTCGGTGGTATAGGAGGCCAGCGTGTCGGCCGAGAGGTCCGAGCCGTCGTCCTCGAGGTTGCGCGCCAACTGGCTGGCGTTCTCCAGCGCGCGCAGGACGCTCTTGGAGGTGTTGGCGGTGTTATAGGACTCGTATACCAGCGTCTGGCGCTCGATGTAGTCGATTGTGCGCAGCACGCGCGCCGAGGCGTTGTTAAAAGAGGCCTGGTAGCCGGCGTATCCCGCGATGCCCGTGACAAGAAGGCCGACGAAAAGAGCAAGTAGCCAGAAGCGCGGGCCGCGCCAGGCCGTCGATTTTGGCGCTTGGGGCGCCGGGGCAGCGTGGACGCCGACCGCGGGCGCGGCGGCGTTGCGGGGCTCGTTAGCAGTCACTGGCGTCGACCCCCAGGTACTTCTCGGCATTACTGATGTACTTGCTGTAGATAGAGAGAAGCGTCCCATCGGCGTGCATCTGCGAGAGGGCCTCGTCCAGCTTCTTGGCGATATCTGCGGGGCCGTCCTTGGCCATGGCGTATCCCAGCGAGACGGTTTGCAGGGGCTCGTCGATGATGCGGTACTCCACGCCGTAGTCTTCCATATACTGCTTGATGGACTCCTCGTGGGCGGCGATCGCGTCCACGTAGCCCTTGCCCAAAAGCGGGAAGATCAGCGAGCGGTCCTCGAGGCAAAAGACCGAGTGCACCTCGCCCACGTTGGGGTTTGTCTGCTTTAGGAACATCGTCTCGGGCTTGGTGGTGGTCTGGACGACCACTACCTTGTCCTTAAGGTCGGCCAGGGTGTAGATG
>CAVDXJ010000206.1:0-3952 GCA_963612765.1 Oscillospiraceae bacterium | reverse complement strand
GCTTTCGGCCTCGCAGATCGAGTCCTATCTTGAATGCCCGTACAAGTGGTTTAGCCTGCGCCGCCTTGGCCTGGACAACGTGGACGCGGGATTTACCGGTACCGAGATGGGCACTTTTGTCCACCGCGTGCTGGAGCTTGCCCACCAGCGCCTTCTTAACAACGCCGTCGAGGCCGCCCGCAAAGAGGGTCGCGACATCGACCTTGCCGCCCACCCGCAAGAGCGCCTGGCTGCCTCGCGCGTCACGGCCGACAACCTGGAAGAGGCGCGCCAAATCGTGGCCGAGGAGTTCGACCGCCATCTGCGCCACCAGTTCTTGGAGCGCAAGCGCGTAAGCAAGATGGACCAGCTGCTGGTGGCCCACGCCACCTTTGAGGAAGAAGACGTTAACCAGGCTAAGCAAGATCTTCTCAGCTTGATGGACTATGAGGCCAATATCCTGGTTGGCTACGAGCCGCGCTGGCTGGAGTGGGGCTTTGGCGGCGCCCACGACGAGCCTGTGGGTTACGCCGGCGTGTGGCTTAACGGCAAGATCGACCGCATGGATGTCGACGGCGAGGGCCGGGCCCTCATCATTGACTACAAGCACAAGAGCCCCGTGAACTTCAACCAGTACGACGCCTTTAGGGGCGATTTTGATGCGGGTAAGCTCCCGCGCCACGTGCAGTCGCTCATATACGCGCAGGTCGTGCGCCGCGCCCACCCCGAGATTCGCCTGGAAGGCGCCCTGTTTCTGGCCACCAAGGGCGCGCATGCCTTGGCCGGCGCCTGCGCCGAGAGCCAGGTCGACCGCATCCTGGGCGTCGAGGACGCATCCCGCTCGCGTCGCCTTTCCATGGGCATCGAGGGCCCCGGCGGCGGCACCGAGGAGTTCTGGGAGTACCTGGACGACGTCGAGCAGATGGTTGCCGAGAAGATCGGCGACCTCATGCGCGGCAAGATCGACGCCTGCCCCGTGGACGCCGACGCCTGCAGCTACTGCCCGCACCTGCACTGTGAGAAAAGAATGGGGGCCTAGCGCATGGCCATCGACCTCTCTACCTTAAATGAGCCGCAGCGCGCAATTGCGCAGGGCCTGGACAAGCCCCTCTTTGTCGAGGCGGGTGCGGGCTCTGGCAAGACCTTCACCTTGACGCGCCGCATCGCCTGGGCTCTCTCGCCCGGCTCTGCCGCCGACGGCTCGGCCTTTATCGATAGCCTTGACCAGGCGCTTATCATCACCTTCACCAACGCCGCGGCCCTGGAGATCAAGGAGCGCGTGCGTTCGACCCTGCGCGAGAACGGCATGGCCGAGGCGGCCCTTACCGTCGACGACGCCTGGATATCGACGATTCACGGCATGTGCTCGCGCATCCTGCGCCGCCACGCGCTTGATTTGGGCCTTGACCCCCAGTTCAAGATGCTGCCCGAGAACCTGCAGGATTCCTACCGTGCCCAGGCCACCGAGCAGGTCATGCGCCGCTGGTCCCACGAGCCGCGCACCAAGGAGCTGGCGCACCTGGTGGGCACGATGTTTCCCAAAGAGACGGGCTTTGGCTCGGCTGGGCTTTCGGTGGTCGACCTGGCTTGGCAGCTGGTGGATTTGGCCGGCAAGAGCGCCAACGGCTACGGCTCGCTGCTGATCCCCAAGTGCTGCCCTGTGGCCCCGCGCATGGCGTGGCTGCGCGACAGCTACGAGTCTTTTCTTGCCGAGAAGCGCCGCGTCTGCAAATCTGAGAAGGCCATCGCCGAGGTCGAGGCCCAGATGGCGACCCTTGCCGCCTTCTTTGAGCTGCCCTTGAGCGAGCAGAACGAGGAAGCCGCCCACAAGGCCCTGCAGGCCCTGGGCCGCGGTCCCAAGGCCACGAGCAACCCCAAAGAGACGGCCAAGGAGCTGCAGGCAACCATCGCCCAGATGAAGAAGGACTGCACGTTGTCGCTCTTGCAGGGCTACCTGCCCGATCTTCTCGCCATCGCGCAAGAGCTCGACGCGACCTATGCCGCCTACAAGACCCAGGGCTCCTACCTGGACAACGACGACCTGATTCGCCTGTGCCTGGCCGCGCTTAAGACCAACGACGACCTGGCTGCCCTCTACAGCGAGCAGTTTCGCCTGGTGATGGTCGACGAGTTCCAGGACACCGACCAGCGCCAGGTAGAGCTGGTGGGACTCTTGAGCGGCCAGGGCCAGCGCCTGTGCACCGTGGGCGACGCCCAGCAGTCGATCTATCGTTTTCGCGGCGCCGACGTGAGCGTCTTCAAGCGCCGCGGTGCCACGGTTGACCCCAACAACCACGTGCGCCTGGACGTCAACTACCGCAGCCACGCCGATATCCTGTCGTTTGTCGACGCCGTCTTTGGCGGGCTGGGTGGCCGCCGCGGCATTCTTCCCGGCTTCATGTCCCTCTCGCCCAACCCGGCCAGAAAAGACGGTTATCAGGCCCGTGACCTGCCCCGCGTTTACGTTGAGGTGGCGCGTGCCGCCTCTGCTGCCAACCGCGGGGCCGTCATGGCCAACCAGGTGGCAAACCGCCTGGCCGCCTACGCCGCCGCGGGCGAGGACCCCGACGACATGGCCCTTCTCCTGGGCCGCACGAGCCAGGCCGCGGCCTACGTCGACGCCCTGCGCGAGCGCGGTATCAAGTGCGTGGTCACGGGCGGCTCGACTTTCTCGCGCCTGGACGAGGTCAAGGTCGTGCGCGCGCTGGTGCATACCCTGGCAAACGTCCACGACACCAAAGAGGGCCTCTTTAGCCTGTTGTCCAGCGACATGTTTAGGCTGGACGCCAATGATTTCTGCGCGCTGGGCACCGGCTGGCAAGAGAAGCTCGAGGCCTACGGCAAGCGCCGCATCGACGCGGGTGTCCTGGACGCCGCGACGGCGCCGGGTGTGGAGGCCTCTCCTCGTCTGGCCCGCGCACTTGAGGTCTTGAATCGCGCCTTCTCGCGCATGGGAACCTGGGAGCTGGCAGACGTTGTGCGCACCGCGCTGGTCGAGTCGGGCTGGCTGCTGCGCCTTGAGCACCAGGGCGCCCAGGGCCGCTCGTGCGCGGCCAACCTGCTTGCCGCCGTGCGCTACCTGCGCGACCTTACCCATGACCTGGGCTTGGGCGTGGCCCGTGCCTGCGCGGAGTTCGACCTGTGGCTCGAGGTGGCCAAGGCCCACCCGGCCGTGCTCTCGGGCGGCAAGGGCGACGCCGTGCGCGTCATGACGATCCACGCCTCTAAGGGCCTGGAATTTCCCATCGTGGCGGTGGGGGAGTGCTGGGGCGACGCCAAGGCGCCCACGGGTGTGCTTAGCCGCGAGCTTGAGGACGGCCAGGTCATGTGCGCCCTGGCCACCAAAGACATGCGCGACGACGCCAGCGAGCTGCCCGACGACTTTGGCCCCAAGATGGATGTGGCCGATTTCGTCGACCTGGCCCAGTTCACGGGCCTGGAAGAAGAGCAGGCCGAGAAGGTCCGCTTGCTCTATGTGGGCCTCACCCGTGCCCGCGAGGCGCTTATCCTGGCCGTTCCCCTGGCCGAGAAGCGCACGTCTCGCCTGGCTATGGGCGTGACCAGTGTTTTGTTTGGCGAGACGGACTTGCCTTGCGGCGAGACGAGCCTGGATTACGGCGGCTCGGCGCCCGCCACGGTTCGCTGCGTCCAGATCGAGGTCGACCGCGAGGACGAGGACCACGTCTTTGCGCACTCGGGCGACACGCTGCCCGGCTTCGACGGCGTCCTGGACGCCTACGAGGGTGCGATCAAGGTCGCCCACCCGCACGAGGACCAGGCCTTCAACCTTTACGACCTGCCCGCGCCGCGCCCCCAGGTGGGCTTCTGGAGCACACGCGAGGGCACCTACAGCTACTCGAGTGCCCACGCGGCCTTAGAGGCGGCGGCTGGCGAGAAGCCTGCAGTAACCGATATCCCGGCGGTCAAACCCGCCGCAGGTCAGGAGCCCGGCGAGGCCAACACGGCCGAGACG
>CAVDXJ010000205.1:0-3967 GCA_963612765.1 Oscillospiraceae bacterium | reverse complement strand
GCGCCTATTCGGGCAGGCGGCCGACCTGCGGGCGGCCGAGGCGGTGTGCGGCAACCAGGATCGCGACGCCCAGGACCACCAGCGGCAGGCTCAGGCACTGGCCCATGGTGATGGGGCCAAAGAGGTAGCCCAGCTGCTCGTCGGGCACGCGCACGAACTCGATCAAAAAGCGAAATACGCCGTAAAGCACCAGGAAAAGGCCCATGAAGGTGCCCTGCGGCCGCGCGGGGCGACGACGGCTTAACAGGAACAGGACCACAAAAATCACCAGCCCCTCAAGGAAGGCCTCGTAGAGCTGGGAGGGGTGGCGGTAGACTCCCCCGCCCGTCTCGAAGAGCACGCCCCAGGGCAGGTCGGTCTCTTTTCCCCATAGCTCGCCGTTGACAAAGTTGGCGCAGCGGCCAAAGAACAGGCCCAGCGGCGCGCCAATAACGCCCAGGTCACAGACGGTGGGAATCGAGATCCGGTACTTGCGGCACACCAGAGAGCCGCCCACCACGGCGCCGCACAGGCCTCCATGGAAGCTCATGCCTCCCTGGTTTAGGGCCACGATCTCAAGAGGGTGCTCAAGGTAGTAGCCCGCGCCGTAAAACACGACGTAGAACAGGCGCGCACCCACGATGACGCCAAAGGCGATGCCGATGACGATGCTCATGACGTCGTCAAGCGTAAGGTCGATCTCCCAGCGCCTGGCCACCTTGACCATGACGGCGCCCGCGCAGATGAAGCCGGCCAGGTAGGCAAGCCCGTACCAGCGAATGGCCAGCGGGCCGATCTGGAACGCGATGGGAGACAGGCTATGGTAAAGGTCGTTGAGCCACATGGGTTTCTCGCCGTTCTATGAGGGGTCGCAAACTCGCGCGGGCAGGCGGCCTAAAGGACCGCGGGCTGGACGCGGGTCACGCCGGGGACGTGCTCCTTCAAGATGCGCTCGATGCCCTCGGACATGTCCATCGAGGACAGCGGGCAGCCGGCGCAGGCGCCCTGCATCTCGAGGGTCACGACGCCGTCATCGGTGACGTCGATGAGCTCCACGTCGCCGCCGTCGGCCTGCAGGCTCTGGCGGATGATGTCCAGGGTCTCGTCGAGAAGAGCGCGGTCAATAGCCATGATGTTTCCTTTCGTAAAGGGCGACCGGGCGCGACGCGGGGTGCGCGGCCAACGTGTTTGGGGCGCGACCGGCGCGCCTTAGCGGATGCACTAACGAACCATGTTACCCAATGGGCGCAAAAAGGTGTCCCGAGGTTGCGCCTTGGGCGCGCGGGGCGGGCTTTCTCCCCTCGCGAGCCGCAACGACGGCGCGGGCCACTCGGGTCACGGCAGCGGCGGTTTCCCGTGCGTCCAGCAGCGTGCAGTCGGCCATAAACCAAGACAAACCGGCGGCGAGAAGGACGTCTGCCTGCGGCGTCGCGTCCAGGACCTTGCCCGACCACAGCTGCGAGCGGCCGTGGATGTTGGTGCGCACGGGCAAGAAGTTGCCGTCGATGTCCTTCAAGGTCAGGCGGCGGGCGCGCTGCGGGCAGCGGGCGCAGTCGTGGACGCATTTGCCCAGGACCTGCAGGATGCAGTGCTCGGTGGTCATCACGCGCTCACGGCCGTAGACCATAAGGCCGCACGGGACCTGGGCCTTGGGCGCCAGGGCGCAGATCTCGTCCAGGGAAAGCTCGGGCGAGAACCACACGGCCGAGGCGCCCGCGGCCTCGAGTGCCACCAGGCAGCTCTCGTTGTGGACCGGGATGCACGAGCGAAGCTCGGCGGCAATGCCCACCTGCGCGGCCAGGGCCAGCTCAGAGATGTTGCCCACGGCCACGGTGGCACCCGGGGTCACACAGGCGTCCAAGCGCGCGTGATCGGCCTCGCGGCAGACCTCGTCCAGCCAGGGGATGACGCCGGCCGGCCAGTCGCCGCAGGCCAGGTCGTCAGGCGTGGCGTAGAGGCGGGTCGCGGCGGCTTCCAGGGCCACACGAGCGCACTCGGGCGTGGCGACCAGGGCGCAGACGGCGGGAGCGACGGGAGCCGCGTCGCCCGCAGCACCACCTGCGACCTGCGCCGCGTTTGAAATCCCAGCCGCGTCACGAACCTGGGCCAGGCGCTTTGCGACCACAGCCGCAGAAGGCGCGGGGCGTGCGTCCTTCTCGCGTGCCGCATACGGGGCCAGAAGCGCGTCGCGAAGCTCGCGGACGGCCTGGGCCCGCACCTTGTGAACCGCCGAGAAGCCCATGCCGCAGCCCTCATCCAGCTCGATATCCCAGCTTGCGGGCTCAAAGGGGCCGCCGCCCATGCGACCAACGTGGGCCATGAGGTCCTCGGCCGTGACGGCGCGGGTCTGGGCGGGCTCGACCACGAAGCCCTGCGCCGCCGCGACGGCCTCGCCGTCCGTGGTCGAAAGCTCGACCGTGAAGGGCTGGCCCAAGCGGGCCACCACGTGCACGGCCACCGCGCGCTTGCGGGGCGTGTCGGCGCCGGCCACGCGCGACGCGGCGTCCATCGCGGCCTGCGAGCGAATGACGCGCACCACGGCGCCCGCCTCGATGGGGCGCGGGGCCGTGCAGGTGATCGTCTCGCCGCCATCCGCGTCTGCCACGACGTTGGCCGTCAAAAACTGCGTGGGGTCGCTAACGGGCCGCAGCTCAAGCAGGTCGCCCGCGCCCACCGGGGCGCTCAGGGCAACCGTGACCTCGGCGCGCGTGAAGCGGCGCATGCGGGCGCGGCCGCCATTGGTGCCGCCGCGGCGCTCGACGGCGTCTTCAAGCACGCGCGAGCCCGTGACCTCACCGACGACCTCGCCGCGGTTGTTGGAACGCTCGTAGCTCATCATCTCGTTGCCCGAGGTACCCATGAGATAGGCATCGGTGAAGTCGCGGTTAAAGGCGCGCTTGAGGCGGCGGTGGACGTCGGCTTCCTCGGCCTCGTCCATCTTGCGGCCCGCGATTTGCGCGTCGATGGCCTGGCGATACGCACCAACAACCTGGTAGACGTAGTCGGGAGCCTTCATGCGGCCCTCGACTTTGAGCGAGCCAACGCCCGCCGCGATCATCTCGTCCACCTTGTCCACCAGGCAGTAGTCCTTGGGGCAAAGCGCGCGCGTGCCGCCCACGCCACGGCTCGTCTCTGCGAGACCCGCCGTAGGGACGTTGGGGATGTCCTGCATGACGCCCTTCTCGTCGTAGACCTCGTAAGGCAGGCGGCAGGGCTGGGCGCACATGCCGCGGTTGGCCGAGCGGCCGCCCGACATCGAACTCAGCATGCACACGCCCGAGTAGCAGAAGCACAGGGCGCCGTGGCCAAAGCACTCCAGCTCAACGCCGGTGCGAGCGATTTTTTGGATCTCGGGCAGGGACAGCTCGCGCGACAGGGTCACGCGGTCGGCGCCCTGGTCGCGGCACCACAGGACGCCGCGCTCGTCGTGAATGTTGGCCTGAGTCGAGACGTGTGTCTCGATTTGCGGCCAGGTGCGGCGAATCTCGGTGAAAAGGCCCCAGTCCTGGATGATGAAGGCGTCGGCGCCCAAGAGCCAGGCCTCGCGGACCAGGGCCAGGACGCGCGGAATCTCCTTGGTGCTCACCACGACGTTGACCGTCACGTAGACGCGAACGCCGGCCAGGTGGGCCTTCTCGCAGGCATCGGCAAAGGTCTGGGGCGTGAAGTTGGTCGCGCTGCGACGAGCGTTGAAGTCGTTGCCAAAGCCGCAATAGATGGCGTCGGCGCCCGCGGCCAGGGCGGCGGCAAACGGCTCGGGGCCGCCGGCCGGCGCCAAAAGCTCGATGACGTTCTTGTGGGCCAAGGATTCCCCCTCAAAAGGTGTGTTCGCAACCTTTAAACGATACCTCGAGAGGTACGGGCCGCGCGCGGCAACCTACGGGCGGCGAGAAGAACACACTTCTTGGGCGGTCTTGGACCCTAAAGCGCCCCGCCGATAAGGCCGCAGATTATGACGACCATAAGCGAGCCCACCATGGCCGCGACG
>CAVDXJ010000204.1:0-3997 GCA_963612765.1 Oscillospiraceae bacterium | reverse complement strand
CACACCGGCATGGACGCGCTGACCCACGCCATCGAGGCCTACGTCTCGACCGTCCACTCCATGTACACCGACGCCAACGCGCTGCACGCCATCCGCGAGATCGTCGAGTGGCTGCCCAAGTCCTACGAGGGTGACCACGAGGCTCGCCAGCACATGCACGACGCTCAGTGCATCGCCGGCATCGCCTTCTCTTCTGGCCTTCTGGGCATCGTTCACTCCATGGCCCACAAGACCGGCGCCGCGTTCTCGGGCGGCCACATCATCCACGGCTGCGCCAACGCCATGTACCTGGGCAAGGTCATCCAGTTCAACGCCAAGGACGCCGCGGCCAAGACTCGCTACGCCTACATTGCCAAGGAGGTCCTGCACCTGGCCGGCGAGACCGAGGACGAGCTGGTTGAGGCCCTGGTTCAGGAGATTCGCGACCTCAACGACAAGCTCAACATCCCGCAGGGCATCAAGAACTACGGCGAGGGCGGCGTGAAGTCCGAGACCTCCATCATCGACTACGAGGAGTTCGAGGCCAAGAAGGCCGAGGTCGCCAAGAACGCCATCGCCGACGCCTGCACCGGCTCCAACCCGCGCCAGCCCACGCAGGAGGAGATGGAGCAGCTGCTGGAGTGCGTCTACAACGACACCCCGGTCACGTTCTAGTCTTTACCGAGAAGTGCGCGGCGGCTTGACGGCCGCCGAAGCGAGGAACGCCCGCCAAGCCGTGCGGTTTGGCGGGCGTTTTTGTGGCGACGGGGGCAGCGGGGCGGGTAAAAAGGTCGCCCGATGTGTTTGGCGCGACTTATCCCATAGTAAAACTGGAAATCTCAAGTAGAGTGCCCAGCTGGCACTGCGGCCAACTGGGCAAACGTCGTCGTCAAAGCCGCGGCTACTCGACGTAGCCGGTTTTACTATGGGATAAGTCGCGCGGGCGTTTTTGGGCGGGGCTGCCGGTGCCTCGAAACTAGCCCAGCCCGTACCCGGTGGCCTGCGACTGTGCCTCGATAAGCCGCGCGATGCCGGTCTGGCCCAGGTCGAGCAGCTCGTCCAGCTGCGCGCGGGTCAAGGTCGAGCGCTCGCCGGTGCCCTGGACCTCCACGATGCCGCCGTCGCCGGTGCCTACCAGGTTGAGGTCCACGTCGGCGTGCGAGTCCTCGGGGTAGTCCAGGTCGAGAAGCGCCTGCCCGCCCACAATGCCGGCCGAAATCGCAGCTACCTGGCCCGTCAGGGGCAGGCGCGGCAGCTTGCCGGCATCAACCAGGCTCATCAGTGCGCCGTGCAGCGCCACCCATGCGCCGGTGATCGAAGCCGTGCGGGTGCCGCCGTCGGCCTGGATGACGTCGCAGTCCAGCGTGATGGTGACCTCGCCCAAGCGGTCCATGCGGCAGACCGAGCGCAGGCTGCGGCCAATCAGGCGCTCGATCTCCATGCTGCGGCCTTTGCGACCGTTGTACTCGCGCTTTGACCTGCGGTTTGTTGACGCGGGAAGCATCGCGTACTCGGCCGTGACCCAGCCAGCGTGGCTTCCCTTGCGCCATTTGGGCACGCCCTCCTCAACCGTCGCGCTGCACAAAACACGCGTGTCGCCAAACTCGGCCAGGCACGAGCCGGCCGCGTTCTTCATGACGTCGGGGGTCAAAACCACCGGGCGCATCTCGTCAAATGCGCGCCCGTAGCTGCGCTTGATTTCCAAATCCTGGTTGTCTGCGGAAGCCATGCCCGCCCGCCCTTCTCGCCGTCGCCGCCCGCCCGGCGGCCGCCCAACAAAACAAACCCCCGAGCCGCAACTGCGGCATCGGGGGCCTAAAATACCTGGTGGGCGATGAGAGGTTCGAACTCCCGGCCTTGTGCGTGTAAAGCACCTGCGCTAGCCGCTGCGCCAATCGCCCAAGCGGTAATGTAGTCTACCATATACTTGCGTTTTGCCCGCATAACGACCTTTCGACCCGCATTGGACAGCATGGATACTTCAAATCTTTTTGGCATTCTTCAGCTTTTGCGCGAGAAGAACCTGCTGGTTGAGACCCACAACATCGACGACGACCAGGCCCGCGGCGTGGCCGTGACCGGCTGCGACTGCGATTCGCGCGTGGTGGCCGCTGGGCACATCTTTGTGTGTAAGGGCCAGGCCTTTAAGGCTACCTACCTTACCTCGGCAATCGAACGCGGAGCCGTGGCCTACCTCTGCGACCAGGCCTTTTATGAGCGCGTGGCCCCCAGCGCGCCCGACTTTCCCGCCATCGTGGTCGCCGACCTGCGCCGTGCGATGGCCTACGTCTCGGCCGAGGCCTTTGGCCACCCCGACCGCGCCATCAAGGTCGTGGGCATCACCGGCACCAAGGGCAAGTCGACCGTGAGCTACATGCTGCGCTCGGTCCTGGACGGCGAGAAGCCCCTCTCGGCCACCGGCGTTATGGGCTCGATTGACACCTTTGACGGTGTTGAGAACGAGGAGAGCCACAACACCACGCCCGAGGCCCCCGACCTGTGGCGTCACCTGGCCAACACCCGCGACGCCGGCCTGGCCTACATGGACATGGAGGTCTCGAGCCAGGGCCTTAAGTACGACCGCATCTTGGGCCTTGAGCTTGACGTGGCCTGTTTCTTAAACATTGGTCGCGACCACATTTCGCCCGTTGAGCACCCCGATTTCGACGACTACTTCGAGAGCAAGCTGCGTATCTTCGACATCTGTCGCAGCGCCGCGATCAACATGGACTGCGAGCACGCCGACGTCATCGCCGCGCGCGCTGCTCGTTGCCCGCGCGTCCTTCGTTTCTCGGCCCAGGGCGCCCCGGGCGCCGATGTCTGGGCAACGGATATCGAGACGGGCTACGGTTTTGTGAAGTTCACGGCGCATACGCCCAGCTGGGAGGGGCCGGTCACGCTGTCGATGCCGGGCCTCTTCAACGTGGACAACGCGCTGGCAACCATCGCCATTGCCGAGCTTTTGGGCTTGGGCCAGCAAGACGTCGTCGAGCCGCTGGGCCGCGCCAAGGTGCCGGGCCGCATGGAGCTTATCTCCACACCGTCCCGCCGCGTGACCGCGTTGGTGGATTACGCGCACAACAAACTGTCCTACCAGCGGTTCTTCCCCTCGGTTAAGCAGGAGTTCCCGGGGTATCGCGTGATTGCCCTGTTTGGTGCGCCGGGCGGCAAGGCCTACGAGCGCCGTCAGGAGCTGCCGCAAGAGGCCGCCAAGTGGTCCGACTATCTTATCTACACCGAGGAGGACCCGGCCAACGACCCCGTAGCCGAGATTTGCCAGCAGATGGCCGACGCCACGCCCGAAGGCGCCGCCTACGAGGTCATTCTCGACCGCGAAGAGGCCATTCGCCGCGCCGTGCAGCTGGCCTACGAGGGCGAGGGCCCGGCCATCGTGTGTCTTCTGGCCAAGGGCGACGAGACCCGCCAGCACATCGGCAACGATTTTTTGCCCTGTCGCACCGATGGAGAGATCTTCGAGGAGGCCGTGCGCGCGTACGAAGAGGCGTAAGGGCCCTTTGCGACGCGCCAGCGCGAGATTTCCGGGTTTAAATCGGGTTTGCTCGAGTAGCCAGCTCCTTTTGGACCACGTTTGCCCAGTTGGCGGTTGCGCCGACTGGGCTTTCTACTTGGCGGAACCGGTTTTAAACCAAGAAATCTCGCGCGTGCGTTGCGTGCAAGGCCGTTGGAGCCCCGATTTGCCCGGATTTGAGCCCGGTGGGTTAGTATGGTGGCGAGAAAACCGGGCGCCGGGCCTCGCTCCGCGGCCCCACGGCAAAGAAAGGACCCCTCATGGCTCTGCCTAAGGTCGATATCGCATCGCTGGACCCCAACAAGACCGTCGTCGTTGCCACGGGCAACGCGCACAAGGTCACCGAGATCGAGGCCATCCTCTCGCCCGTGATGCCGGGCACGCAGTTTGTGGCCCTGGACCAGCTGGGCGACTTCCCCGACCCGGTTGAGGATGGTGCCGATTTCTACGAGAACGCCCTCATCAAGGCCCGCGCCGCCCAGGACCAGA
>CAVDXJ010000203.1:0-4004 GCA_963612765.1 Oscillospiraceae bacterium | reverse complement strand
CAGGATGATGTTCTCAAGGCCGGTCATGTCGTCGATCAGCATGAAGTGCTGGTGGACCATACCGATGCCCGCCTCAACGGCCACGCCAGGAGAAGAGATTCGCACCTCCTTACCGCGTATGAAGATCTTGCCGTCACTCGGCTGGTAAAGACCGGTGAGGACGTTCATCAACGTGGACTTGCCGGCGCCGTTCTCGCCCAACAGCGTGTGGACCTCGCCCTGCTCAACGGTGAGGCTCACGTTGTTGTTGGCGTAAAACGAGCCAAAGCGCTTGCTGATGCCCTCCATCCGCAGCATCTCGGCCAAGGCGCTCTCCTCTCGTCATCGACCTCGCGCGCCGGGCGGCGCGCATGAAAACCAACAGACCTTCTCGGCTGCCATCGCCAGAATAACGCGTGGTCACAGGCGATAAATTGCCAAAGGTTTACTGTAACCGTTAAATCGTGTTTCGAAAACCGGGTGGTACAAAAAACGCGCGCGCCTACTTGATGACGCGCACGCGATAGATTGCGGGAATCTGCTTTAGGGCCTCGATGGTCGCCTGGTCGAGGTGCTCGTCGGTGTCGAACATGGTATAGGCGTTCTCGCCGGCGCTCTCGTTGACCATGCGCTGCACGTTGGCGTTGTCGTGGGCGAGAATGGCGGTGATCTGGCCGATCATGTTGGGCACGTTGGCGTGCAGGCACGCGATGCGGCTGGCCGCACGGGCCTTGCCCATGTTGCAGGTGGGATAGTTCACCGAGTTTGCGATGTTGCCGTTTTCCAGGTAGTCCTTAAGCTCGCTGATCGCCATGTCGGCGCAGTTGGCCTCGGCCTCGCCGGTGCCCGCGCCCGAGTGGGTGGTGATAAAGGTGTTGGGCATCTTGACCGTCTTGGGCGTGGCGAAGTCGCACGAGAACCACGACAGGCGCCCGCCGCGAAGGGCCGCGTCCACGGCGTCCTCGTCGATGATCGTCTCGCGGGCAAAGTTGATGAGAACCGCGCCCGGCTTGAGCAAGCCCAGCTGCTCGCCGGAAATCATGCCGATGGTGTCGGACTTGGACGGGACATGCAGGGTAAGGTAGTCGCAGTTGCGGCACAGGTCCTCAAGCGTACCCACGCGCTGGACGTTTTGCGAGAGCGACCACGCGTGCTCGACCGAGATAAACGGGTCGTAGCCGTAGACGTCCATGCCAAGGTTGACGCAGGCGTTGGCCACCTTCGAGCCCACGTTTCCCAGGCCAACCACGCCGATGCGCTTGCCCTTGAGCTCGTGGCCCACAAAGGCCTTCTTGGCCTTCTCGGCGTCAACCAAGATGTTGGGGTCGTCGGCGTGGGTGCGCACCCAATCCATGGACTGCACGACGCCGCGGCTGGACAGGATGAGCATCGCGATGACGATCTCTTTCACCGCGTTGGAGTTGGCGCCCGGCGAGTTGAAAACCACGACGCCCTTCCTGGCGTAATCGTCAACCGGGATGTTGTTCACGCCGGCGCCGCAGCGGGCGATGGCGCGGATGGAAGCAGGCAGTTCATAGCCGTGCAGGTCGGTCGAGCGCATGAGGATGGCGTCGGCGTCGGCGGCCTTCTCGACAAAACTGTAACCGTCACCGAACTCCACCTGCCCGTCCTTGGTGATGTCATCGATGATCTTGACGTGACGCATGCGCTTCTCCTTAACCGCCCCGCGACCAAAACGAATGTATAGAATAGCCCACAAGAGACGGACAGGGACAATCTGCCGTCAAGCAGAAACACAAGGGCACGCAGCCCAAAGAAAGGGGCACCATGCAGACCGCAGAAGTCGTCGAGAAGATCATCGAGACAATCCAGGCCGCGCCCGAGCGGGCCCAGGACTTCATCGCAAACCCCAAGGGCGCCGTCGCGGCCGTGGCGCCCGAGGCCGCGGGCGTCGACATCCACGCCGTCATCCAGGGGGTCGTCACGCGTGCGGGCGAGCTGGGGCTTGACCTGTCGAGCGTCGACCTCTCGAAGCTCGATCTCTCGCAGATCGACGTCTCTAAGCTCGACCTTCTCGCCTTGAAGAGCGCCGCCGACAAGTGCCACATCGACATGTCCAAGCTGGACCCTGCCGCCGTCCGCGCCGCCGCCGCGTCCTTCCTCAAGGGCTTCGGCGGCCTCTTTGGCCGTTAGTCCGCCGCCTACCCGCACTCCCCTTTCGTTGACGGGACCTAATTCGCAGATTCTCGCCTATTTGAAGCGCTTTATCTGCGATTTTGGTCCCGTCAGCGAAGAAGCCGCGCGGCGCGGCAAGAAAAAGGGCACCCTGTTGGGTGCCCATCTCAATTGCTGGAGGCGAAGCCCGGATTCGAACCGGGGGTGAGAGCTTTGCAGGCTCCTGCCTTACCACTTGGCCACTTCGCCATATGAAAGAAGCCGATACAAGTACCGGCTTCGGTGCTCACATGGAGCGGGCTACGGGGTTCGAACCCGCGACCTCAACCTTGGCAAGGTTGCGCGCTACCAACTGCGCTAAGCCCGCGAACGCAAGGAGTACTTTACCTAAAGCCACCCGGCCATGCAAGCACAAATTTCGATTTATTTGAAAATTTGTCTGCCAAAGCCGAGAAAAACTGGCGCTCTTCTCGCTAAATACCCCTAATTACCTGCATTTTCTTGAATATCGGGAACCGAAAACATCTTAACCAGGCGCACAACGGTGCCCCGCCCGCTGCTTTTTGGCTCGATGCTCACCGAGTCGGCCAAAAGCTTCATGAGCCTGATGCCGCGCCCACGCTCGGCAAAAGCGTCCAACGTGGCGTCGTCCAAGTCGTCGGGCAAGAACCCCTGGCCGTTATCGGCGATGTCCACGCACACGCGGTCGGCATAGGCCGCAACGGTCACCAGCACTCCCCCCTCGCTGGTATGGTCGACGGCGTTTCCCACGGCCTCGCCCGAGGCGAGCTTAAGGTCAAAGATGGCGTCGGGCGACAAGGGCAGCCCGGACAGAAGCTCCTCAAGACGGCCGCGCGCGGCATCAAGACGCCCAGTGTCCACGCTAAACGTAGTTCTCCACTCCGGCAAAACAGAAGGGTCGAGTTCGTTTACCTTTGCCTTGACGCCAAAGCGCGAGATGGGGAGAAAATCGCTCATGCGCATAAGACAAAGCGATTGATAGACGCGCGGGCGCACCCCCACTAGCGAGATCAGCCCGCCCAGCGAACGCATGCGGCGCAGCTCGCACAATATGAGCCCCATGCCAGCAGAGTCGACATAATCTGCCCCGGCAAGGCTCAACACGATGCGCCTGCAGCCCGTCTCGATCAAAGACTCGATATGACGGCGTACCGAGTCGACGCACGTGACGTCCAGGTCACGGTCGACCACAACAACTGCGATGTTTGCCTCTGCACCCATATGCCTTGTGTTCCCCAAGCCGCGCCCGCGTATTCACGCGACGCGGTGACTTAGGCCCTACTTCTTGTCCGGCGCGTCAAAGCGCAGGCACACCATGGCCACGTCGTCGTCCAGGCGCTGTCCCGTGAATGTGTCCAGCGTGGCCAAGAAGCGGTCGAGAAGACCCTCAAAGGGTTTCTCAGGCACGCACTCGCGCATCACCATGTCTCGCAGGCCCTGCTCGCCAAAGAAGGCGCCGCCGGGCGCGCGGGCCTCGGTCGTGCCGTCGGTATAGAGCAGCAGCAGGTCGCCCGTCTCGAAGCTCACGCGGCCGTCGCGGTACGAGATGTCGGGAAAGGCCCCCACCACGCCCGACTGCACGTCCAGGATAGAGATCTCCTGCCCGCCGCCGCGTACCAAAAGCGCGGGTGGGTGCCCGGCAGAGCAGTACGTGATGGTGCGCTTCTCAAGGTCGATGATGCCCACGAACAGCGTGGCAAAGGTCTCGACACGAGAAAAGCCCAGCAAGAAGTCGTTGAGCGAGCGCACCATGCGCGCTGGTGCCAGACCCTCCCACGAGTAGGCGCCCAGCGCCGTCTTGACGGCCGCCGAGACCGAGGCCGCCTCGACGCCCTTGCCCGAGACATCGCCCATGATCACGCACGCGC
>CAVDXJ010000202.1:0-4019 GCA_963612765.1 Oscillospiraceae bacterium | reverse complement strand
CGGCCATCGCGTCGTCGTCGAACTCGGCCATGGCGCCGGCGCGCTGCTCGTCGTCTAGCTGGGCAAACACCTGGCCGCGCAGGCGCGGGTCCAGGCGCTCGATGATGTCGGCGATGTCGGCGGGGTGCATGTCGTCCAGCGTCTTGTGCGAGACGCTGAGCTTCACGTTGGACAGGTCGCGCTCGACCAGGTCCATGTAGCTCCACGCGATGATCTTCTCGGGCAGCGGCTTGCCAAAGGTGCGGGCCAGGCGCAGGCCGATCTTCTCGATGGCGGGGGACAGCGAGCGCAGGATGCCGCGGGCGCCCACCTCGGCGCCAAGCAGGCGCAGCTGGGTGGAGTTGGTGTCCGACAGCTTGAGGTCGTTTACGCGCACGACGCGCATGCCGCGAGTATCAACGATTTGCTTATTCAAGATGTCGCGGGCGAGAAGGACCTCGTCGGGCTGCAGGTACGAGAAGCGAATCTCGACGGCCGTGACCTTGAGGTGGATTTCCTTTTCGTCGTAGGTGTCGACGTACTTGCGCCAACTAATCATCAGCGGCGTGCGGCCGGGCCCGCGAAAGGCCAAGCTGGTGACGCGCGGAAAAACTTCGCCGGTGGCAATGCCCAGGTCAGAGACGGTACCGATCTTCTCGCCGTCCGAGGCATACACAGGGTTTCCCATAAGCTGGGAGAGGTAAATCATTCGTGCTCCTTTGCCCATGCGCGGCCCACGCAGGCCGCCGCCGTTGCAGATGTGCGCCCTTTGGCGCGATGGAGACACGCCGCAGGGTTATCGACTGGCAGGTCGAGGTTTCATGAGGACCCTTCTCTTGCGGATAAGTTCGACTAACCGTAGTGCATTGTACACGAGCTAGCTGGGTTTTCTGGCGGCGCGGCCGACCCTTACAGTGATGTGACATAAGTCGGTTTTGGGCGGTTGGCGGGCGGCGCCGCGGGCGGCTGGCGGTTGCGGCGCCCCGCCCGGCGGCGAGAAGACCTTCTCGCCGGGTGCCCCTAAAATTGACGAGGGCCCCGCAGGTCAAAGACCCGAGGAGCCCCCACTTTGGCAGCTGCCGCTGAACTAAGCAAAACAGTGCGAGTGCGCGGGTTCGCGATTTAAAGCCGCGCGCTCGTCTCTGCACAACTTCATGATTCCCGACCGCGAGGATTCTAAACCGGCGGCGATAAATCCTTCATGAGCCTTGGGTCATCCTGTGGAGAGGCGCGGCCCAAGGTCGCGCCCGAGGCGGTTTTTGGGTAAAGTAGACCCTAGTGTGTTGAATGGGTTCGGGCGACGCCACACCTCGAACCTGGTCAGGACCGGGAGGTAGCAGCCATAAGGGGCCTCTGACGGGCGCCCGTTCCCATTCAGCGCACTAGTGCAACCCCGCAGCTCGTCTGTGGGGTTGTGTTGTGTACGGGCGCTTTTTGACGCGCGTCCAAAAAGCGCTTCGCGCCCGGCGCGGTCTTCTCGCCGCCTTACCGCCCGCCCCTGCGAAAGGATGCTCATGGGCTTCATCGACTTCATCGTTACCCTGCTCAAAGACCCGCGCGCCGCGATTGCCGGTTGGATCGCCGCCGGCCCCGTGATGGCGTACGGCTGCGTCTTTCTCATCATCTTCATCGAGACCGGCGTCGTCTTCTTCCCGTTCTTGCCGGGCGACTCGCTGCTGTTTGCCTCGGGCTTCTTTGCGCAGGGCGGCGGCTTTAACATCGTGGCGCTTCTCGCCGTGGCCTGGGTCGCGGCCATTTTGGGCGATCAGTGCAACTTCATGATCGGCCACTTCTTTGGGCAGCGCATCATTGCCTCGGGCAAGGTCAAGGCCATGACGCCCGAGCGCATCAAGAAGTCCGAGGACTTCCTGGACAAGTGGGGCCACCTGGCCATCTTCCTGGGGCGCTTCTTCCCGTTCATCCGCACGTTTGTCCCGTTTATCGCGGGTATGGGCGGCATGAAGTGGCACAGCTTCGTGCTGTTCAACGTCTTGGGCGGCATCACGTGGTCGACGCTGTTCACCCTGCTGGGCTACTTCTTTGGCGGCATCCCCTTTGTTCAGGAGCACTTTGAGCTGCTGATCGTTGGCATCGTCCTGGTCTCGGTCATCCCCACCGTCGTGGGCCTGATCAAGGCCAAGCTGGCTAAGAAGTAGCGAGAAGGGCTTCTCGCCGCGGGATTTCTCGCCGCCTGGACCGGGCGCGGCGAGTTTAGCACCCCCGTCGGCAACGCCCGTCCTGCAATTTTGGGGCTTGTCTGATGCGCAATCATCAGACAAGCCCCTCTTTTGTGCCTGGAACATCAGACAACCCAATAAATTGCAGCTGAGAAGGGCCAAAAGCATCAGACAAGCCCAATTTTTGCAGGTTGGATTCTGTGGCCTAAGGGCCCGCTGAAAACCGCTAAACTCAACACCACTTAGGTGCCCGCTCACCGTTACAGAGGAGGACCTCCATGAGACAGAATCCGCCCAAGCTGAGAAGACCGGGGCTTCTCGCCGCCGCCTTTGCGGTGGCCTTGACCGCCCTGGCATGCGCCCTGACGCTGCCCGTTACCGCGCGGGCACAGACGACAGATGAGGAACATGGCGTTGTAAGCGTCGACGACGGCGATACTTTCAAGTATTACGATGCCGACAACCTGCAAGACGCCATGAACGAGGCTGCCAATACCGGTCACACCCTTTATCTGGAAAAGACCTTGAACCTTAACGCGCCGCTCTACGTGCCCGCGGGCAAAAAGGTCACCGTCGACTTTACCGTGTTTGATATCCACGCCGATCACAGCACGGCCTTTGTCGTGTGCGAGGGCGGCGAGCTGGTCTTGATGTCGACCTGGGGTCCGAATCCATGCTGGTACACCGGCTACAACCCCGAGACCGGCAAAGAGGAAGAGCTCGAGTTCGAGGCGAAAGGACGCGGCCTGCTTAATAGTAAGAGCGGCATTTCCAGCACGATCAGGTGCCGAGCCAACAGCACGGTCACCTTGGACGGCATCATCATCGGCGGAAGCTACTGCGGTGGCGCCTCCTATACCTCCGATTACGGCGATGCCGGCGACGGAGTGGTCTCGCTCGCGGGCGGCGCGACGCTCAACATGAAGAACGGCGCGTCGATCGAGCACTGCAAGGCCACGAATGGAACCGGCGTCTGCGTTACCGGCACCGGCGCAACCATCAATATGGACGCATCCTCTATTACCAACAACCGCGCCGAGCACGCGGGTGGCGGAATCCGCGGAGCCGTTAACACCACCATCAACTTGACCAACGGTTCCCACATCGACAACAACTACGCTCCTGCGGGCGGCGGCATTTACTTCCTTTACACCGGCTTCACCTTGACCGGCGACGGCACCGGTACCGTCTCGGGAAATAAGGCCACCGGGTCGAGCAGGACCACGGCTAAGGAGGACCAAAGCGGCGGCGGCATTCATGTTGTCGGCGACAGCAACAAAGATGGCGGTGGCCTGATCGAGAACGTCACGATCGCCAACAACTACTCCGCCTACGACGGCGGCGGCATCGAGCTTGACCGCACGAACACCAGGGTCAAGAACTGCGTTATCAAGGACAACTCGTGCAAGTACGAGGGCGGTGGCATCTGCGTCGACGATAAGGGCAACTCCATCGAGGACTGCACCATCACCGGCAACGCCTGCGACGTCGACAACTTTGTCTCCTACGAAGGTGGCGGCGTCTTTGTGCTGTCCAGCTACGACATCGAGCTCAAGGGCACCTGCGTCATCAAGGGCAACACCCGCGGCAAGAACACGGGCAACGCCGACGACCTGTTCTTGAACGAGGGCTTCGGCGGGTTCTCCAAGGCCTACATTACCGGCAGCTTGTCCAAGGGCTCGACCGTGGGCGTGCGCACCGGCATCACCGGCGACCGCCGCATCGCGAAGAACTTCAAGCACGAGACCAACGACTGCCTGTTCATCGACCTGTCCGGTTACTACGTGAGCTACGGCACCGACGAGGGTGGCGACGCCTGGCAGCGCCACACCACCAAGGAGTTCGCGGCCAAGATCAACGGCG
>CAVDXJ010000201.1:0-4072 GCA_963612765.1 Oscillospiraceae bacterium | reverse complement strand
GGCCCAGCAGGTAGTGAGAAGACGCCTCGACCTTGTGCAGGCACTCGACGCGCGCCTCGGGGGTCTGGTTGTCCTGCAGGGCGATCTGGGTCATGCCGATGATGCCGTTCATAGGCGTGCGGATCTCGTGCGACATGCGCGCAAGGAAGTCGCTCTTTGCCTTGGCCGACTGGTCGTGACGCTCGAGGTTAAGGCGGTTCTGGATGACGGCGGCAAGCTGCGTGAGCTGCGCGCGGCCGTCGTCGTCCAGCTCCCGCTCGTCGACGCCCTCGAAGAAGATGGTGTCGGCAAAGCGGCCGTTGTCGGTCATCGCGATCGTCAGGCCGCAGGTCGCGCTCGACAGGGCACGCACCTCGTCAGGCAGGTCGGCAAAGGGGCGCAAGACGCCCAGGCGCGAGGCGTCCGAAAGATCGCCGAAGGCCTCGGGCGAGCAGTGGAAGACGGTCCGCTCGATGGGCACCGGGCGCCACGTGTAGTCGACGCGGCCCGAGAGGTTCTCGGCTTGGAAGGCAACGATGACCAGGTTGGAGAGCCCGCGCTCCTCGGCCAGCTTCCAGGCGAGAAGATCGCAGACGGCCTCGAAGCTCGCGCTGTGGTCAAAAAGGTTGAGGGCCAGCGAGGCCAGGCCCATCTGGGCCCCCATGCCCTGCGAGACGACGTCACCAAAGGGGCGCGGCGCCGTTTGCGGCATCGGCGTGGTCCACGCGACCAGCGGCATGTCCTGGCTGCGGGCCGCCTCGAGGGCACATCCCGCGCGCTCGACCAGGTCCTTGCACGAAAGCCCAGCCACGCCATGCGCGTAGCCCGCGTTGAACTCGAGCTGGACAACGTCGTCGCGCACGATAAGGCGATACTGCTCACGCAGGCGCGACAGGGCAAAAGACGCGTCGACCGGCGAGTCCTGCGCCAGCCATACCAAGAACTCGTCGCCGCCCATGCGCGCGATAAGCGTGCGGCCGGTGTCGCTCTTGTGGAAGCTCTCGGCGGCCAGCTTCGAGAACTCGCCCAAAACCACGTCGCCAAACACCAGCCCGTAGGCCTGTACCAGGCGAGAGAAGCCCGAGAGGTCGATGAGTAAAAGCATGCCCTCGGGCTGCCGGGCGCGCATGCGGCGCAGCACCTCAAGCCCGCGCCCCTGGCGATACAGGCCCGTGACCGGGTCGACGGAGCGTTTGAGCTCAAGCTCGCGCTCGGCCCGCTTCTGCTCGGTGACGTCGCGCAAGTAGCCCAGGAGCTGGCGCGCGCCGGTCTTCTCGTCGCAGGTGACGCGGCCGCTCACGGCGTACCAAACGCCCGCCTGCCCCCGCGGCCGCGAATAGACCTCAAAGGCCACGGTGTCGTTTTCAAGGGAAAGCGCCGCGCGGACCTTCTCGGTGTCCTCGATGGACATGACCTCGCCGCAGACGCGGCCGTAGAAATCGGGCAGGCCCCACACGCCGTCGCGCCCGCGGCTGTTGACCAGCTCGACCGTGGCGTCCTGCTCGCGGAAGGTGAAGAAGACGTCCTTGGAGCTCTCGACCGCCATACGGTAGCGCTCCTTCTCCTCGCTAAGCTGGGCGGCGTAGCGCATCTCGCCTTCTGTGAGGTCGGTGACCACGCGGTGCAGCTCGTCGACCTCGCGAATGCCCGAGGGCTCAAATGCCCGCAGCCCCTCGACGCCGCCGCGCACGCTGTCGACCAGGCGATACACCGGCCGCGTGACGTAGCGCACGACCAGCAGCGTGATCGCGAGGCCCAAGGCGACGCAGGCCGCCAGCGCATAGAACAGGCGCGTGTACAGCGAGCTGCCCAGGCCATAGATCGACTCGGCCGTGACAAAGCCGCAGACGGCCCAGTCCTTATCCTCGAAGGGCACGTTGTTGCTGTAAAGGGTAAGCGGCGTCGAGATGCAAAAGATGTGCTGCGTGAGGCCGTTGTTTCCCACGACCTGCTTTAAGGATCCGGACGACGCGTCAGTCAGCGAGAAGGTCTCGCCAAGGCGTGTCACCGAGTCGTACAGCGACCCCACGCCAAGAATCGGCCGGTACGAGCCGTCGGCCTGCTTGATGGCCAGCGCGTAGCCCGCATGCTGGCTGGAATCCAGGTCGCTCACCGAGAAGTACGTGCTGGTGAGGTACGGGACAGCGATCTCGACGCCCATGACGCCGTAGACCACGCCGTCGTAGACCAAAGGCACCGAGTACGCGATCATCTTGTGGTTGTCAAACGGGTCGTCCTCAAGGATGAACGGCGTGGCCCAATAGGCCAGGTCGGCCGTGTCGACGCCGGGGTTTTCCCGGGCAAGAAGGTAGGGCGTGTAGAAGAAGTCGTCCGCGTCGCGCGCCCCCTGGCCGGCAAAGCTAAAGGCCGTGTCCCAAGAAGAGCCCAGCGCCACGCCCGCTTGGCGCGCCAGCGCCTTGTCGCCGCGCTCGAAGACGAGGTCGGAGTTCGTGCCGGTGCGCGCCGTGGGGTCCGAGTCGCGCAGGAAAAAGCCGTTGTAGCGGGCAGCCTGCGAGGTATCGGCCGTGTTTCCCAGGATGGTGTAGACGCCCGTCGTGCCCGAGCGCTGCAGCCAGTCCACCAGCTCGGGGAAGATCTCCTGCACAAGCTGCGCCTGCATCTCGTTGGAGGCGAGAAGGTCGTTTGCGCTTGTCAGCCCGCGCTGGGCCAAGATGCTCTCGAGCGCCGAGTTCACCTGCTCGGTCTCGTTGCGCACGAGACCCCACTGCCCCACCATCGCGCCCTCGAGCACGACGTCGCGGTTGTCGATGATCGTCTGGTCGATGTCGGCGGCGTTGTTCTCGAGCTCCTGCTTGGCGCCGCTCGAGACGAGCGTCGAGTACAAGAGGATGCCCTGGATCGCGATGACGACCGTCAGGGGCACGAGCAAAAGCCTGAGCAGCGAGCGTTGTTTCGTTTTCACGGGGCCTCCCTTCCCGGCGCGGGCTTCTCGGCCGCCTACTTGGCGGCGGCAGGGTGCGCGACGCTCTCCAGCGTGGAGACGAGCTGCGCGTACCAGGCGTCGAAGTTCTCGTCGGTGTCATAGGCCGCCGCGGCCTGGGAGCGATCGGCACCCGCGGCCACCGCCGCGTCGACGGCCTCGCGGTCGGCCTGGGCCTTCTCGGTCATGACGGTGCTCAGGCAGTTGCGGGCCTCGTAGCCGTTCTTAAAGCAGGGCGTCGCGTAGAACTCGGTCGCCGAGAAGTTCTCCATGAGGGTCTTTAGGCAGTCGTAGGTCTTGCCCGAGACCGAGAGGCCCTCGCTTTCGATGACGCCGTCCAAGGCCTCGACGGAGTTCGCGTCTGCGCGGACAGGCAGGTAAGAGCTGGTGCTGGCAAACGTCAGGTTGTTCTCGGCCTCGGTGAACCACTTGAGGAACTCGCAGGATGCCAGCTCGTGCAGCTCGTCGGACTTGGTCACGCACATGCCGGCGCCCTGCTGGACCGACACGCTGGCCGCGCCCTCGAAGACGGGGGCCGTCATGACGGCGTAGTCGATGTCGTGGCTGCCGTCGTCCTCGACCACGCGGTCGGGGAAGTACGCGGCCGAGGACGACGAGCCGGTGTAGGCCAGGATGTCGCTGGTCTTGACGTCGTCCGAGCGAAACTTGCCAAAGCTGTCGAACCAACCGTTGATGTAGGGCACGTAGTAGTTGTCCCACAGGCGGCGGATCGCCGTTTTATCGGCGTTGACGGTCACGCTGCCGCCCGTGACGTCAAAGAGGTCGACGCCCAGCTGCTTGCAGCCGATGACAAAGTAGTTGCTCAGGGAGTCGCGGCCGTAGAGCGCACGGCCGTCGTTTGCCACGTCGGGGGTCTGGGCGTCGGTCCACTCGTAGTAGCTCTTGGAAAGCGCGGTGATGCCCTCGAAGGTCGAGAACTGGTCCAGGGTGGCGCCGGTGGCCTGGGCAAAGGCCTGCCAATCGGTGGTGTTGACCATCGTGATCTCGGTCGACTTAGCAACCGGAAAGAGGTACAGCTTGCCGTCTTGCTCGAAGTAGCCCTCGTTGACGTAGCCCTCGACGTAGCGGCCCAGCTCATCTTGGGTGAAGTAGTTGGTAAGGTCGGCCAGCTTGCCGTCCTTCTCCAGTTCA
>CAVDXJ010000200.1:0-4073 GCA_963612765.1 Oscillospiraceae bacterium | reverse complement strand
CTTGCCAAACGCGAGAAGGACCTTGACCTGGGGGCATTGCGGGTGGCCGGGGTTTCTCCGCAGCGGATATGTGGGGTTCTCGCCGGAGCCGCGGGGCTCATTGAACCGGGTCAAAACGTCATGCCACATGACCTTATCGAGGCCTTTTCTTGGGATCGGTTAGCCGCGCATCCCAAGAATATTGTGGTTGACGATGATTTTCTTTCTACTCTTGTTGGTGATTAGGGCATTTTTGCGTTATGATGCTCAAGCACTAATTTTGGAGAGCTGACCGAGAGGCCGAAGGTGCTCGCCTGCTAAGCGAGTATGCCCCCTAAGGGCATCTGGGGTTCGAATCCCCAGCTCTCCGCCAGAGTGTTCAACCCCGCCCACCCGGCGGGGTTTTCTTTTGGCCTGGTTTACCGCCTGCCTTCACAGTTTCGTCATTTTTCAAATTCTCTCTTGACGCGGGCGGGTGAGATTGGCATTATAGATAACCGCACGCGGCGTTACCTCAGCTGGATAGAGGACCTGACTACGAATCAGGGCGTCATAGGTTCGAATCCTATACGCCGCACCACTTAAAGCAAGGGGCTTCCATTTGGAAGCCCTTTTTTGTTGCCTAAAACAATCTGGGCCGCGATGTCAGCATCGCGGCCCAGATTGCATTTACAGGGGTTTTAAGCCGTTTACCAGGTAGTTTACTTGGCGTCCAACGTCATCTTGGTATACGCGACACCGCTACGGTCGCATAAATCCATGAGGTCAAGGATGTCGTGATCCTCATCCTGGATATAGCGCTCCAAGGCCCCGTCAGGCCGATTGGCATCAAGCAGTGCCTCTAGACGAGCGACATCCGCCGCATCGAACCTAACCCGCGTCAGCCTCTGGGCCGAGCCGTAGACCTCCTCGACTCCCGAGCCGCAAACCACCTGCGTCACGCCCACAGCCCCGTCATCGCAAACCTCGACGTTCATATCACGGGTGTCCACCCCGTCAAAAAACGTCGCCGAGCAGCCGTTCTTCTCACATCCCTGCATTTCTCCCCTTCCTTAGCGTTTGTCCTCATCCTATTCTACCCTATCACGACTCATATTAGAACGCCTGTTCTGCGTTTCCGTCTCATAACGGGCCTAAATTTCTGCTCGCGCGACTTTTCCTGGTTTAAAACGGCAATACACGAGTATCCCGACCAGATTTCCTGGCGTTTTAGCAGGAAATCTGGCCGGGATACTCAGAGGAATCCGTTTTAAACCAGGAAAAGTCGCGCGGGCGTGTTTGCTAGGCCTTGGAGACCTCGAATGCGGCCACGTTTTGGGCGATGTGCTCACAGGTCGCGTGCCAAGAGTCGACCTCGGAGTCGCTCAACTTTGGCACAAACACCTGCTCGACGCCGTTGGCCCCAATGACGCACGGCAGGGACGAGAAGATCCCTGAGACCCCGTACACGTCATCTACCAGCGTGGATACCGGCGTAACCAGCTTGGTGTCGCCCAAAACGGCCTCGACAATCTTGACCGCAGCGTTGGCTACCGAGTACTCGGTGCAGAACTTACCCTGCATAGTGATGTAGCCGCCGTGGGTCGCGGCCTCCTCAATCGCGGCGCGGTCGAGCTTGATACTGGCCTGAGCCTCGACCTCGTCCAAGGTAAGGCAGCCCACCATCGCGTGACTAAAGCACGCGAACTCAGAAAACCCGTGCTCACCCAGCATCCAAGCGTTGATCGAGTCCGGGTCATAGCCCGTGGCGTCAGAAAGAGCGTGTCGCAGGCGAGAAGAATCCAGCGCAGTGCCCGAGCCAATGATGCGCCCCGGCTCCATACCCGTCTGTTTCCACAGCTCAAGGGCCACGACGTCGCAAGGGTTGGCGATGGTGACCCACACGCCGTCGAAGCCAGCGGCCATGATACGCGGCGCAAAGGTAGCGACCTCGGCTGGGGTCAGCAAGTTCTCGGCATCGCGGTTTTCCTTGGAGGCGGCCACGTGACCTGCGGCGTTGACGATAACGTCGCAACCGGCCAGCTCCTCGTACTCGCAGGCGCAATCCAGCACACGAGCGCGATGCGGGTAGTAGGCCATGGCGTCGTTCATGTCGTTGGCCTGGGCGCGGCTGAGCAGCACGTCCTTGTCGCAAATGCGAATCTCCTCGACCGTGCCGTGCGACAAAAGCGCGTCCGCAACGTGCGCTCCCACGTGACTAGCTCCGATTATGCCGACCTTGCCCAAGCTGCCCATGTTGTCCTCCTTGTTATTGTTGGACGAGACTTAGGGCCAGCATAGTCCTCGTGTATGCTAGTAAGGTTAATCGTGACGAGAGGGACACAATGGGTTACAAGACGTTTACCTGCGACATTGCACGACAGTGCGGCGGCTGCGAATGGCTGAGCGTCCCGTACCCCATACAGCTTCGCCGCAAGCAAGAAGAGTTCGAGAATCAGCTGGGCACCCTGGTCGCGGCAGACGGCGGTGAAATCCTGCCCATCTGTGGCATGGAGGGCGACCCGGTTGCCTACCGTCACAAGGCGGCCACGCCCTACGCTTACGTGGGCGGCCACATTCGCTGCGGTTTTTACGCCGCGGGCACGCACCGCATTGTTCCGTGCAAGAACTGCCTGGTAGAAGACCCGCAGGCCCGCGACATCCTTAACAACGTGGCTCGCGTTGCCGAGCGCCTGCATATCCCTGCCTATAACGAGGACAAGGGCTCCGGCGTCCTGCGGCACGCCGTGGTTCGTTGCGGCTGGGCCACCGATGACGTTCTTCTCACCATCGTGACCAACACGCAGAAGCTCCGCGGCGCCAGCGAACTTGTTAATGCCCTACGCGAGAAGAACCCGCAGCTCACGAGTATCGTCCAAAACGTCAACGACCGCAGGACCAACGCTATCTTGGGCAAGCAGTCCAACAACCTCTTTGGCCCCGGCGTCATCCACGACCGCCTGCTGGGCTGCACCTTTGAGATCGGCCCCACGACCTTCTACCAGACCAACCCCGCTCAGACCGAGGTCTTGTACCGCTTGGCCATCGAGGGTGCTCAGCTTGAAGACGGCGGGCGCGTCTTGGACGCCTACTGCGGGTGCGGCACCATTGGCATCTGTGCCGCCGCAGCCTCAAACCAAGTCCAGGTCACAGGTGTCGAGAAGGTCACTAGCGCCATCAAATTCGCAAAGAAAAACGCGGCCGCCAACAACGTTGCCGACCGCTGTGAGTTTGTCGCTGCCGATGCCACGGCCTGGATGCGCCGAGAAGGGCGCGAGCAGGGCTTCGACGTCGTGTTGATGGACCCGCCCCGCGCCGGCAGCACGCCCGAGTTCCTTGACGGCGTGGCCGACCTGGCGCCCAAGCGCGTGGTCTACGTGAGCTGCAACATCACCACCCAAGCCCGTGACCTGGAGATTCTGCGCGGCCGCGGCTACAAAATCCAGACCGCGACCCCAGTCGACATGTTCCCGCACACCAAGCACATCGAGTCTGTGGTGACGCTGGCCCGATAGGGGGCGCGGCGCAGGCCGCCTCTACCGCAGGAACACGTCCAGCATGTTGCGGTACTGCGTGAGCTGCTCGTCGTTCCACGAGCCCATATCATCCGAGGTCAACAGCACGCTGCCGCTGCGCGCGTCGACACCCAGCATACGGGCGCGCTGGCCCTCGCTAAGCTCAACGTCATCGCGCAGGAAGAAGACGTCCGGGTCGCAGCCAAAGGCGCGGCCGTTAAGGTGGGCGCGGCCAAACGCGTTGGCCAGGCTGTTCTTGGTACTAATACGCTCGCGGTGCAGCAGGCGCATGTGCGGCTTGTCATCCCAATCCAGACCCACGTCGCAACCCACGCGGCAGTACTCGCAGGCGCCAAAGGCGCTCATCAGCGGCACGCCGCAGAACAGCAGGCGCGTGCCGGGCGCCACAGACGCGCGGATCAGCTCGATGGCGTCGGCCATCAGCTGGCCGCGATTAAGGCCTGCGTGCGGCACCATGCAAGCTGCAAACAAGAAGTCGAGTTTGAGCAGGTCAAAGCCCCACTCGGCCGTGGCCACGCGCAAGCAATCGCCCACGTAGGCGCGCACCTCGGGGTTCTGCGTGTCAAGCACCAGAGCACC
>CAVDXJ010000199.1:0-4088 GCA_963612765.1 Oscillospiraceae bacterium | reverse complement strand
GTCCTGGAAAGCGCCACGGTGGTCAAGCTCACGCGCACCCTGGCCATCATCCCCATCACGCTGGTCCTGGCGTTTTGGCAGATGCGCAAGGCCAAGGCGGCGGGCGACGCGGCGAGCAACACCTTCTCGTTCAAAAAGGTCTTCCCGTTCTTTGTCCTGTTCTTTGTGCTGGCGAGTGTCATCACCACGGTCTTCCAGCTGCCGAGTGCCGTGACGTCTCCCATCAAGGACCTCTCGAAGTTCTTCATCGTGATGGCCATGGCCGCGGTGGGCTTCAACACCAACGTCGTTGACTTGGTCAAGCGCGGCGGCAAGCCCATTGCGCTGGGCTTTTGCTGCTGGGTGGGCATCGCCTGCATGAGCCTGGGCATGCAGCACGTTCTGGGCATTTGGTAGCGCCCGGCCCACACGGCGTCTCTCGGCGAGTGCGCGGGCTACAATCAAACAACTGTTGCGACGGCGCGGGCTTCTCGCCTGCGTCGTCTTTCTATAGGCACACGACCGGCGCCGGCCTGCCCGGCACCTCGTAAAGGACCGTCGAATGACTACTAATGTTGCATCCAAGAAGCGTCTCTTTGGAGACCTGCCCATGACCTGGCCTATCGTGTTGATCTTTGGCGCCGCGGCGGGCATCTACGCCGGTGTCATGAACTCGATCCCGGCCCTGGCCAACACGTCTTTCCACGACATTTCGGTCACGCACGAGTGGTGGGTGATCTTTGCCTTCATCATTGCGTCCAACTGCAAGAAGAGCTGGGAGAGCGCGCTTAAAATCTTCGTGTTCTTCCTGGTAAGCCAGCCGCTTTGCTACGTTGCCGAGGTCCTTGGCGGCGCCGTCTCGGCCGACATGGCTATCTACTACTACACGGCCATCTGGGGTCCGACGACCCTCCTTACCCTGCCCGGAGGCTTTATCGCCTTCTTCATCACGCGCCAGAACCCGTTGGGCTGGGTCATCTTGGGCCTGGGCTGCACCATCCAGTCGTTTTTGGGCTGTCACTACTTTGGCACCATGCTCAAGACCCCGCCGTTTCACCTGCTCACCGTGCTTGTTTGCTTTGGTTCGATCTTCTTCATGACCTGGCAGATCCAGCGCGACACTAAGGGCCGCATTGCCACGCTGGTGGTCTGTGTCCTGGCGACCTTGGCCATCGTGGGCTTCCTCTTCCTGGACGGCCGCGTTCTTTAAGGGGCAAAACGCCCTGCCGTGGCCCTGTTTCGCGGCACGCGCGACTTTTCTTGGTTTAAATCGGGACCCATCGAGTATCAAAGCATAAAAGCGCCGGCGTTTGCCCTGTTGGCAGACGCCGGCGCTTCTTTTGATACTTGGACAACTCGAGTTTAAACCAGGAAAAGTCGCGCGTGCTGTCTTTGGAGGACGTTGGCCTCTGCTTTTCACGCTGACTTTGGCACAGGGTCATCCGCGGCGGCCCCGCTGGGGCGGGCCTTGCCCTATCATTAGGCACCGAGAAGTCCCGCGTCGATGGCCCCGTCCGGTCGTCGACCAGCCGCGCCCTTCTCGCCAACCCCAATTCGCACCCTGCGCCCGCTGCCAAAGGAGCACCTTAATGTACGAGCTTTCCACCGAGTACTGGTTTGACTCGGCCCACTTTTTGACCGACTACCACGGCAAATGCGAGAACCTCCATGGCCACCAGTGGCGCGTCGTGGTCTACGTGCGCTCGCGTGCCTTGCAGGGCGACGGCACCGAGAAGGACATGGTGGTCGACTTCACGCGCTTCAAGAAGATCGTGCGCGAGGAGTGCGACGCCCTTGACCACACCTTCCTGGTGGAGGAGGGCTCGCTTAAGCCCGCGACGGTGGCCGCCCTGCAAGACGAGGGCTTCTCGCTGACGTTTTTGCCTTTTAGGACCACGGCCGAGAACCTTGCACGCTACCTGGCCGATCGCCTGGCTGCCCGCGGGCTGCCCGTATCTCGCGTGGATTGCAACGAGACGCCCAACAACCGCGCTATTTATGTCGTGGAAGAGGGGTAGACTGCAAGTATTACCGTTTTTGATAGGGGAGGTGCCTGGTGGCCGGCAACGTCTTGCACGGAGTGAACCTTACCGGTTGGCTGTCTTTGGAGCCCTGGGTCACGCCCGAGCTCTTTGCCGAGTCGGGCTCGTTGGACGAGGACTCGCTGGTAGAGGCCTTAGGTGAGCGCCGCTACGCAGATGTCGTGCGCCGCCACCGCGAGACCTTCATCACCAAAGAGGACTTCGACCGCATGGCCTCGCGCGGCTTCAACGCCGTGCGCCTGCCGGTGCCCTGGTACGCCTTTGGCGCCGCGGGACCAGACCCGGCGTCCTTCGTGGGCTGCGTCGACGTGATTGACCAGGCCCTCGATTGGGCCGAGGACATCGACCTCAAGGTCATCTTTGTGCTGGCGATCAACCCCGGTACCTTCACCGGCGGCGCCACACGCATGTCCGACCTCTCCGATTTCTCCCAGGCAAGAAAGACGGCCCTGGACGTCACGTATGCCCTGTGCAAGCGCTACGCCTCGCGCCTGGGTTTTTACGGCATCGAGATCGCCGACGAGGTGGGCGTGCAGCGCCGGCGTGGCTTCTCGTTGACCGACGGTGTGCCGCAGCATCAACTTCGCAACTACTATCGCGAGGCCTACGAGCTTATCCGCACCGCCGCGGGGCCTGAGCCCGTGGTCATCATGCCCGACGGCGGCTACCCGGCCAGCCTCAACAAGTTCATGGCCCAGCGCCACTACCAAAACGTGTGGCTCGACGTCCACCTGGACAAGAGCCGCACCAAGGTCGACGTCTCGGCGCCCTCGGGCGTTCGCCGGCTGGTGGCCGAGGAGGCCCGCTACATCAAGGCCGCGCAGAATAGCGGTATGCCCGTCATGGTGGGCAAGTGGTCGGCGTCGCTTCCCATGGCGGACTCGGCCATGACCCCCGAGGGCCGCATCGCCCTCGAGCGCGTCTACACCTCCGAGCAGCTTGTCTCATACGAGAAGTGCCCGGCGTGGTTCTTCAACACCTGGAAGACCTCCGAGCTTCTCCCCGGCTGGGACGCCCGCGTGGCCCTGGCCTCGTTCGAGCGCGGGTTGATCGCGTAATGGCTGGTCTTTTGAGTGTTGTGGGCACGCCCATCGGCAATCTGGGCGACGCCTCGCCCCGCGTTATCGAGACCCTGGGTGCTGCCGACGTCGTCTTGTGCGAGGACACGCGCGTCACGGGCAAGCTTATGAGTGCCTTTGACCTGCACACCCGTCTTGAGCGCTGCGACGAGAACATCATCGAGCAGCGCGTGGCGCCCGTGATGGAGCGCCTGGCCGCGGGCGAGCACGTGGCGTTTGTCTCGGATGCGGGCATGCCCGGCGTGTCCGACCCGGGTCAGCGCCTGGTGGACGCGGCCCTTGACGAGGGCATTCGTGTCGAGGTCGTGCCCGGGCCCTCGGCGGTGACCTGCGCGCTGGTGGCCAGCGGCCTTGCGAGTGAGCACTTCTTCTTCGAGGGGTTCTTGCCGCGCAAGAAGTCCGCGCAGGTAGAGCGCTTGGGCGAGCTGGCTTTTGTGCCCGGCGCCCTGGTTATCTACGAGAGCCCGCGGCGTGTGGCCGAGACGCTGGCCAACGTGGCCGAAGTCTTTCCGGCCCGCCGCGTGGCGCTGGTGCGCGAGCTCACCAAGCTCCACGAGGAGTGCGTGCGCGGGCTGTCGGGCGAGCTTGCGGCCCAGGTCGCGGCCCGCGACGAGGTGCGCGGCGAGTGCGTGGTGGTCATCGCCGCGCCCACGGCCGACGAGCTTGACGAGCGCCGCCGCGCCGCCGCGGGCGGCCCCGCCAGCGTCGAGGAGGCCATCGAGACCGGCTTGGCCGCCGGCGAGCCCAAAAGCGCCCTCGCCAAGCGCCTGGCCCGCGAGTTCAAGCTGCCAAAAGCCCAGGTCTACGACGCCATTCTCGCCGCAGAGGCCGCAAAGTAACGCGCCCGGGTGCCTTGGAATACGGCACCCGGGCGCGTTTCAATAGCCCTAGTTCTGGTTTCCTAGTCCTGGCCCCAGACGCGCTCGGCCACGCGCTTGACCAGGGCGACCTTGGCCCACTGCTCGTCCTCGGTGAGCTTGTTGCCGCA
>CAVDXJ010000198.1:0-4105 GCA_963612765.1 Oscillospiraceae bacterium | reverse complement strand
AGAAGTTTGGCATCACCGTCGAGACCTCTCAGTTCGACGCCGGCCCCGCCGAGATTTCTGCTATGCAGTCCGGCGACATCGACCTGGCCCAGATCGGCCACGGCGCCCACGCCCTATGCATCGAGGGCCAGGCCAAGATCTTTGCCTTCGACCAGCTCTCCCAGGCCGACTGCGTTGTTGCCAACAAGTCCAAGGGCATCACCAAGGCGGCCGACCTCAAGGGCAAGACCGTGGCCGTGGCTTCGGGCACCTCTTCCGAGATCATCCTTCAGTACGTCCTGCAGGACGCGGGCCTCACCACCAACGACATCACCTTGACCGAGATGAAGGTCGACGGCATGACCACCGCTATGATCGCCGGCCAGATCGACGCCTGCGCCACTTGGTCGCCCAATACCGTTACCCTGCAGGAGCAACTCAAGGACAACTACCTGGTCTTGGGTACCAACACCGATTACTCCGACAAGGTCGCCTTCCCCGGCTCTTACATCTGCCTGCCCGATTACGCCGAGAAGAACGCCGAGATCCTCCAGCGCTTTGCGGCTGCCCTTGACATGGGCAAGGTTTACCGCGCCGCCCACATCGACGACGTGGCCAAGCTCCTGGCCGACAAGCTGGGTCTTCCCGAGGACACGCTGCTCCAGTCCACGGGCGAGGGCGACTGGCAGGGCGCTGCCGACGCCATTGGCGACACCGACAAGATCGTGGGCTACTACAAGGCCCAGCAGAAGGTCTTCCTGGACAACGGCCGCATTACCGCCGAGGTTCCCGTGAGCGACTATGTGCTTGAGGACGTCATCACCGCCGCCGACAAGCTCTACGCCGAGAACAAGTAACGGCCCCAGGCTTAAAAGAGATAACATTTGCCCTGGTTGGCGCCCGATCGCGGCGCTGACGGGCAGGGCGGATACCGGCGGCCTTCTCGCGATTGGATGAACTCCTCCCCATCCGCGCGGAGGGCCGCCTTTGTGTAGCTTCTGGCATCGAGGAAGGAGCAGCATGGACTACTATCACATCTCGGCAGAGGATTTGGGAGACGGCTCTAAGATTCCTTTGGTGTTCCCCGGGGATTCCAAGGCCGTGTTCACCAAGCTCGCGCAAGAGATGGTCGATTGCATCGAAGCCAATAACGCGCAGGGTAAGCGCACCGTTTTCATTTGCCCGGTGGGGCCGGTGGGACAGTACCCCATCTTTGTGGACCTGGTAAACGAGAAGGGCCTCTCGCTTAAGGACTGCTGGTTCATCAACATGGACGAGTACCTGACCGATGACGACCGGTGGGTCGACGCCTCGCACCCGCTGTCCTTCCGCGGGTTCATGGACCGCGTGGTCTACAGCCAGATCAAGCCCGAGCTTGTGATGCCGCCCGAGCAGCGCGTCTTTCCCGATCCGGCCGACCCCGGCCACGTGCAGCAGGTGATCGATGAGCTGGGCGGCGTGGACATCGCCTTTGGCGGCATTGGCATTACGGGCCACCTGGCGTTCAACGAGCCGCAGGAAGAGATGGCTGCCGCCGATTTCGCGGCGCTTGAGACCCGCGCTTTGGATATTCGCCCCGAGACCCGCGCGACCAACTGCGGCGACTTGGGCGGTGCCCTTGAGGACTTCCCGCGTCGCGCCGCAACTATTGGCATGCGGCAGATCCTGGGCGCGCGCAAGGTTCGCCTGGGCGTCTTTAGGGATTGGCACCGCGGCGTCGTGAGGCGCGCGGCGTACGGTGAGGTAACGGCAGCCTTCCCCGCCACGTTGCTGCAAAACCACCCCGATGCGGCGGTTTACGTCAACGACGTCGCGCGCGAGCAGGCGTACTAAGGAGGACGCGCGATGAGCGGTTCTTTGTATATCACCAACGGGCGGGTTCTGACGGACGGCAAGCTGCGCCGGGCCAACCTGACGGTTGAGGCGGGGCTGGTCACCCGCATCTCGTCTAGGTACGAGAACCCCTTTGAGTTCGACGTGGTGGACGCTGCGGGCCAGGTTATTTTGCCGGGTTTCATCGACGTGCACACGCATGGCGCCGCAGGCCACGACGTTAATGCGTCCAGCGAAGAGGACCTGCGCGCGATCGGGCGCTTCTTTGCGAGCCAGGGCGTGACCGGGTGGCTCTGCTCGATTTTGACCGATACACCCGAGCAGACGCTGTGGTGCATCGGCGAGGCGCGCAAGGTTATCGAGGGCGGTCCCTATGACGGTGCGGCCCTTTTGGGCATCCACCTTGAGGGGCCGTGCCTTTCCAGCGAGTACAAGGGCGCCATGCCCGAGCACCTGCTTATGCACGAGGCGGACATCAGCCTGTTTGAGAAGTACCAGGAGGCGGCGGGCGGCCACATCCTGTACACCACGCTGGCGCCCGAGGTCCCGGGCGTGCCCGAGCTGATCGGGCCCCTGGCCAAGATCGGGATCACGGCGGCCATTGGGCACTCCGGTGCGGGTTACGACCTGTCGTGGGCCTGCATCAACGCGGGCGCCAAGTCGGTCACGCACGTGGGCAACGCGATGCGTCTCTTCCACCAGCATGACCCGGCGATTTTTGGCGTGGCCCTAGAGAGCGACGCCTACGCCGAGACGATCTGCGACGGCCGTCACTTGCACCCCGGCACCGTGCGCCTGTACGTGAAGGCCAAGGGCTGGGATCGCGTGCTGGGCATCACCGACTCGATCATGGCGGCGGGTTTGCCCGACGGCAACTACAAGCTGGGCGTGAACGACGTGGTGGTCCAGGACGGCGACGCCAAGCTGGCCTCAAATGGTGTGCGCGCGGGTTCGACGCTGACACAGATCCAGGCACTGCGCAATTTCATGAAGTTCACGGGGGCGGGTGTCGAGCAGGCCTCGAAGCCCATGACCCAGAACCCGGCAGACCTCTTTGGCTGGGCCGACAAGGGCCGGATTTTTGAGGGTTCCTGTGCTGACCTGGTGCTTATTGACGCCAACTTCGAGGTGGCCCGCACCATTGTGGCTGGCGAGACGGTCTATAAGTGCGGGTAGGGGAGCGCCGCGGGTTTCTCGCCAACGTATGCAAATGCAATTTTGGGGCTTGTCTGATACTTGGACATCAGACAAGCCCTTAATTTGTGCCCGAAACATCAGACAGCCCAATAAAGTGCAGCTGAGACGGCCTAATATCATCAGACAAGTTTGGGAATTGCAGTGAGCGCGCGGTCCTTAAGGCGGGCTGAAACCGCTAGACTAAAGGGTGTTTTCTTGCTCACGTTCCCAAGGAGGCCCCATGAGACAAAAGATACCTCAGCTGAGAAAAACAGGGCTGCTCGCCGTTGTTTGCGCTGCGGTTATGATGGCCGTTGCTTACGTGTTTGCAGCCCCGGCGCCCGCGCTGGCCGATGACTGCATTGCCCACTCCGTCGACGAGACCGGAAAACGCACGTACTACTACACCGTGCAAGACGCCGTCAACGACGGGTGCAACGGCAAGACGATCGTCATGGATGATGACTGGACGGCCGGGTATCTTTACAACGATGTTGCCGAGAGGGGCCTTGAGGTTCCCGACGGCAAAAAGCTGACTATCGACATGAACGGCCACTCAATCAAGAATAAATACGACACGAATACCATAGTGTTGGGCAAGGGGTCCGAGCTCAAGCTCATATCCACCAATAAGGTCTATTTCCACTACGTGGGATACGACCCCAATGACGGCAGCGAGCGCGATTACAGGCTGGACTCGGGCGGGCTTGTGACCAACACGAGCAGCTACGGATTTTGCGGCATCGAGGTGGGCGAGTCCGCCAAGCTGACCCTCGACGGGGTCGCCGTCGCCGGCTGCTGCGGTGCAGATTCTGAACCTTATGGGGCCGTGGCCATGGATAGCCACTCGAGGCTGGACATGCTCAACGGCGCTTCGATCGAGCATAACAAGAGCACTCATTCCGGGGGCGGCGTCAACGCCTACGGCAAGGACGTCGCCATCAACATGAGCAACGCCTCCATCAGCTACAATCGCGCAACAGAGAAAGGCGGCGGCATCTACTTTGACGATGACAGGGCCGCCCTTACCATGAACGACGGCTCGCGCATCGAGGGCAACAGCGCCAAGGCGGGCGGCGGCGTCTATTTCAGGATGACACGCTTCAACCTTACCTCC
>CAVDXJ010000197.1:0-4114 GCA_963612765.1 Oscillospiraceae bacterium | reverse complement strand
GTAAAGACAGGCCCTCGTCCTCGGTAGGGGCAACGGTCAAAGACTGGATGTTGAACCCGCGGCGCGAGATCATGCCGGTCACGCGCGACAGCACGCCGGGCTTGTTCTCGACGGTCACAGAGAGAATGTGCTGGCTGGGGGTGGTATCTGCCATGTTACTCACCGTCCTTCTCGTTGTCGTCGTCTGAGACGAGCTCGGGGTCAAGGTCGGCGGCGTGCCCGCCGTGGCGGCCGTGGACCGGGGCGGGGGTGCCAAAGCCCTTCTCGCTTACTCGAACGCCGCCCAGGGTCACGTCCAGGGCACCGATGATGTCGTCGATCGGGGCGCCGGGGGCAACCATGGGGTAGACCGTCTGGTCGCGCGGGATCATGACGTCCAGCAGGTAGGGGACGTCGCTTGCCAGCATCTCGTCTAAGGCCTCGTCGATCTCCTCGGGACGGGTGATGCGGCGTGCGCGCCAGCCGTAGGCGTCGGCGAGCTTCACGAAATCGGGGTTGTCGGCCAGCTCGGTAAAGGAGTAGCGCTTGTTGTAGAACAGGCTCTGCCACTGGTGGACCATGCCCAGCGCGCGGTTGTCGATGACCATGACCTTGAGGTTAACACCGTTGATGGCAGCGGTGGCCATCTCCTGGGTGTTCATCTGGAACGAACCGTCGCCGGCCACGCACACGACCTCGCAGTCGGGGCAGCCGATCTTGGCGCCAATGGCGGCGGGGAAGCCAAAGCCCATGGTTCCCAGGCCGCCCGAAGAGATGAAGGTGCGGGCGTGCTCGCGGTGGATGTTCTGGTGCGCCCACATCTGGTGCTGGCCCACCTCGGTGGTGACGATCGAGGCCTCGGGATCGAGCTTCTGTGACAGGCGGTGCAGGACGTCCTCGGGCGCGATAGCGTCGGGGTAGTCGGCGAGCTCGGGCGTGTAGAAGGGCCAACGGTCGCGCCAGCTAAAGACGTCGGCCACCCACTGCGCGTCGTTGGGCGCGGCGTCTGCCTTGGCGAGACGGTCGTTCAAGGCCCCCAAGACCACCTTGGCGTCGCCCACGATGGGCACGTCGGGGTTCACGATCTTGCCGATCTCGGCGGGGTCGATGTCGATGTGGATGATCTTGGCGTGCGGCGCGAACTCAGAGACCTTGCCGGTCACGCGGTCAGAGAAGCGCGCGCCTACGGCGATCAACAGGTCGCACTCGGTGACGGCCATGTTGGCGTACTTGGAGCCGTGCATGCCAACGGGGCCCAGGTTAAGGGGGTTGGAGCAGCGCATGGCGCCCTTGCCCATAAGCGAGGTGACCACGGGAATCTGCATGCGCTCGGCGATGGCCGTGAGCTCTTGGCAGGCGTGGCTCGTCACGATGCCGCCGCCGGCGTAGATCAAGGGCTTCTCGGCCTTGCAGATAAGGTCGGCTGCGGCCTTGACCTGGCGCGCGTTGCCGCGGTAGGTGGGCTTGTAGCTGGCGATGGAGATCTTATCGGGGTAGTGGAAGACCATCTCGGCGCCGGAAAGGTCGCTGGGGATGTCGATCAAGACAGGGCCCGGGCGGCCGGTGCTGGCGATGTAGAAGGCCTCGCGGAAGGTGCGCGTAAGGTCGTCGTTGGACTGCAGCAGGAAGCTGTGCTTGACCACGGGCATGGTGATGCCCACGATGTCGGACTCCTGGAAGGCGTCGGTGCCAATGACGCCGCGCGTGACCTGGCCGGTGATGACCACCATGGGGACAGAGTCCATGAAGGCCGTGGCGATGCCGGTGACCGTGTTGGTGGCGCCGGGGCCAGAGGTGACCAGCACCACGCCCACCTTGCCGGTGGCGCGGGCGTAGCCGTCTGCCATGTGCGTGGCGCCCTGCTCGTGGCGGGCCAGCACGTGGTGGATCTTCTCGCTGTCGTAAAGCGCGTCGTAGATCTTGATGGCCTGGCCGCCGGGGTAGCCAAAGATGGTGTCGACGCCCTCGGCCTCAAGGCTGGCGATGATGGCCTGGGCGCCGGTCATGGTCTTGCCCTCGTGCTCGGTGTGGCTACCGGGGCCAAACGGCTTGCCCTCGATGGCAAGCTTTCGCAACGCGAGTTTCTCTTCTAAGGTCGTCATCCGAGGTAAGCCCCCTTATCTGCGCTGGATACAAGACGTGCGTACTTGGCCAGGACGCCGTGGTTGTGCTTGGGCGCGGGCGCCACAAAGCTCGCACGGCGGGCCTCGATCTCTTCGTCAGAGACCTCAAGCTGAAGTTTGCCGCCCTCGATGTCGACGGTGACCATGTCGCCGTCCTGGATAAGGGCGATGGGGCCGCCGGCCGCGGCCTCGGGAGAGACGTGACCCACGCAGGGGCCCTTGGAGGCGCCGGAGAAGCGCCCGTCGGTGATCAACGCGACCGAGGTAGAAAGGCCCATGCCGCAGATGGCCGAGGTGGGCGTCAGCATCTCGCGCATGCCGGGGCCGCCGGCCGGGCCCTCGTAGCGAATGACGATGACGTCGCCGGGGTTGATCTGGCCGCCAAAGATGGCCTCGCAGGCCTCTTCCTCGGAGTTGAAGCAGCGCGCGGGGCCGGTGTGGCACATCATCGACGGGTCGACGGCCGCCTTCTTGACGATACCGCCGTTGGGCGCGATGTTGCCGTGCAGGACGCGCAGGGCGCCCTGGGTCGAGTAGGGGTTGTCGTGGGTGCGGCAGACCTCGCCGTCAGCGGGCTTGGTGCACTTTTCCAGGTACTCGGGGATGGTGCCCATGCAGGTGACGGCGGATTCGTCGAGAAGACCCAGCTCGTGCAGCTCGTGCATGACCACGGGCACGCCGCCCACGGCGTAGAGGTCAAGCAGCGGGCGCGGGCCGGAGGGCTGCAGCTTGACGAGGTGCGGGGTGCGGGCGCTGGCGGCGTCCCAGTCGTCCATGGTGATGGGGTGACCGGCCTCCATGGCGATGGCCGTCAGGTGAAGCACGGTGTTGGTCGAGCCGCCAAAGGCCATGTCGCACTCCATGGCGTTGTGGATGGCGGCATCGCTGATAAGGTCGCGGAAGGTGATGCCCTTCTCCAAGAGCTCCATGACCTTCATGCCGGCATGCTTGGCCAGGCGCAGGCGCTCGGAGTAGACGGCAGGTATCGTGCCGTTGCCGGGAAGCGCGATGCCCAGGGCCTCGCACAGGCAGTTCATCGAGTTGGCGGTGAACATGCCAGAGCAAGAACCGCAGGTGGGGCAGGCGCTGTTCTCAAGGTAGGCCAGCTCTTCCTCGGTCATGGTGCCGGCCTTGACCTGGCCCGCGCCGTCGAAGAGGGAGTTGAGGTCGGTGGTGGGGCCGTCGGTCTTGCCCATCTGGTGGCCGGGGAGCATGGGGCCGCCCGAGACAAACACGGTGGGTACGTTGACGCGAAGGGCGCCCAAAATCATGCCGGGGACGATCTTGTCGCAGTTGGGGATGCACACGGCTGCGTCGAAGGCGTGGCACTGCAGGGCGATCTCGAAGCTGTCTGCGATCGTCTCGCGAGAAACCAGGCTGTAGTGCATGCCGTCGTGGTTCATGGCGATGCCGTCGCACACGCCAATGGTCGAGATCTCAAAGGGAACGCCGCCCGCCATGCGGATGCCGGCCTTCACGGCCTCGGCGATCTTGTCCAGGTTGTTGTGGCCCGGGATGATGTCGTTGCGGGAGTTGAAGACCGCGACAAAGGGACGGTCCATCTCCTCGTCGCAAATTCCGTCTGCTTTAAGAAGGCTTCTATGCGGCGCGCGGGCAACTCCGCGCTTGATGGCATCGCTTCGCAGCTCCATGGTGGTTAGGTCCCCTCTCGCAATTTCCTCTTTACGTGTGAGAAATGCGAGAAGAACGCAGATGGCGCGCGTTTCTCGATGCCCGTGACGGAGGGTCCCGGCCGCAGGTACTTCTCAGTGCCAAAACGCGGGGGTGACCGCGCCTGACCTGGGTTTCCTTGAGGCTGCTCGAGGGGGTTCGCATCCGGGTGGCCGCGGGTTCTCATTGCAGCCCGCTTGCTGTGGGACTTGGCCCGGTGTTACTGGTCCTGTCATCGCATTTGCTCAGTGGTCAAAACTCTAGCGCTCCAACGCGTGTCGCGCAACGGTTTTCTTGCCAGAGGTGTGAAACCGGCGCGCGACTGCGGCACGAGCGCGGCG
>CAVDXJ010000196.1:0-4166 GCA_963612765.1 Oscillospiraceae bacterium | reverse complement strand
CCAGTAAGGACTTTGACCAAATGCTCAAGGAGCTTGATAAGCCCATGAATCCAGAACTTGAGGCGTTTCTCGCCAAGAAGTCAATCTGGGATGACTAGTTGCCCTTATGGCAAAGATGCCATTTGAAAAAACGACGGCCCGCGAGAAGGAGGTTCTCGCGGGCCGGGTGAGTTACGCTGGGTTTCTCGGCGCCTAGAGAGCAGCGACCACCATGTCGCCCATCTCGGCGGTGCCCAGGATGTGGTCGGCCGGGGTATCGGCGTCAGCGATGTCGCGGGTGCGCCAGCCGTCGTTCAAGACCTTCTCGACGGCCTTCTCGACCAAAGCCGCCTCCTCGGTCATGTCGAGCGCATAGGTGAGCAGCATAGCGGCAGAAAGGATCTGTGCCAACGGGTTGGCAATACCCTGGCCCGCGATATCGGGGGCAGAGCCGGCGGAAGGCTCGAAGAGGCTCACGCCGTCGCCCAGGCTGGCGGAGGCCAGCATGCCCAGCGAGCCGGTGATCTGCGCCGCCTCGTCGGACAAGATGTCGCCGAACATGTTCTCGGTCACCACGACGTCGAAATCGGAGGGGCGGTTGATCAGCTGCATAGCAGTGTTGTCTACCAGCAGGTCCTCAAGCTCCACATCGGCGTACTCCTCGTCGTGGACGCGATGCACCACCTCACGCCACATACGGGAGGTCTCCAAAACGTTGCGCTTGTCGACACTCGTCACCTTGTTGCGGCGCTTACGGGCGGCCTCAAAAGCCTGACGGGCGATGCGCTCGACCTCGTACTCGCGGTACTCAAGCGTGTCGTAGGCGCGCTGGCCGCGGCTACCGTTGGCGCCGGCGCCCTCCTCGTCGTAGAAGCGCTCGCGACGGCCAAAATACAGGCCGCCGGTAAGCTCACGCACCAGCACCATGTCGACACCCTTGATGACCTCGGGGCGCAAGGTCGAGGCGCCTGCCAAAGCGTCGTAGATCTTGACGGGGCGCAGGTTGGTGTAGAGGCCCAGCGCCTTGCGAATGCCAAGGAGGCCCTGCTCGGGGCGCGGGGCGTTAGGATCGGTGGAGTCCCACTTGGGGCCGCCCACGCTGGCGAGAAGAACAGCGTCGCTCGCCAATGCGGCATCCAACGTGGCCTGGGGCAACGGATTGCCGGTCGCGTCGATTGCCGCGCCGCCGATCAGCTGGTCGTCGAAGACAAACTCGACATCGGCCTTAGCGCCCACGGCGGTCAGGACCTTCTTGCCCTCGGCGATGATCTCGGGGCCAATGCCGTCGCCGGGCAGGGTGCAGATACGATAGGTCTTGGATGCCATGGTTACTCGCCCTTCTTCTCGGCCAAAACACGCTTGGTGCGCTCGACCAGGCCACCCTCGTTGATGATTTCTTGGATGAAGGGCGGGAACGGCTGCGCGTGGAAAACGGCGCCGGTGGTCTCATCGGTGATGGTGCCGGTATCGGCGTCCACATCGACGATATCGCCCTCAGAGATAGCGTCTACGGCCTCGGGGCACTCCAGGATGGGCAGGCCCATGTTGATCGAGTTGCGGTAGAAGATGCGCGCGAAGCTCTTGGCAATAACGCACGAGACACCGGCCGCCTTGATTGCCACCGGGGCATGCTCGCGCGAGGAGCCGCAACCAAAGTTCTCGTCGGCCACAATGATGTCGCCGGGCTTCACGCGGGTAGTAAAGGTGGTGTCAAGGTCCTCCAGGCAGTGCTTCGCAAGCTCTGCCGGGTCAGAGGTGTTAAGGTAGCGGGCCGGAATGATGACATCGGTGTCGATGTCGCGCCCATAGCGAAAAACGGTTCCCTTGAACTGCATATCTTTTCCTTTCATCAGCGCGTAGACCTGCATAGGCGCGCGCATGTTTACGCTAACTCAAACTCCTTTAAGTCGAGGGTCAAATGGCCCTCGACGCAGAAGAACAGGGCAGACTTGGTGGGATCTGTCCCAGGGGCGAGACGAGCCTCGAAGCAGCGCCAGTCCTTGGTGAGACGGTCGACGAAAATCGTGGCCGCCTCGCAAACAAAACCCTCGTCAAAGGCCGCGCGTATCACGCCGCGGCCGCGGCCGCGCGCCCAAACCTTGACGCGGCGCGTCTCCGTAAGGTCGAAGTACTTGAAGCCCGCGACCGCGCCGTCGCGCATGTTGGCGATGTACTGGCGCCCCTCACGACCCTTTCCCTCCTGGGTAAAGTACGGGTGAGTCGCAAGGCGCAGGCGTGCGGCCCGCCCGTCGACGCGGCCCGCGCCGTCGCGCGACCACAGATTGCAGGCGATACGCGCCGGGTAGACACCCACGCTGGCCAGCGGGCCGCCGTTCATGCCGCAGCTCGTGACCTCTGCCTGCAGGAAGCGCCCATCGGCCGTGCGCTCGAGCTTCTCGGCGCAGGCTTGTCTCGCATAAGAAGAGCGGTTGGTCTGGCGATGATAAAAGATGTAATAGTCATCGCCAATGCGCAGCAGGCCGCCGTGGGTATTACCCAAATAGTTTGTGGCGTGAGCCTCGTCCAGGTGGCCCGGCAGGCCCACGTCGCCAATAGACACCAGCGTGCCGCCGAACTCAAACCCGCCATCGGGCCGGTCGCTCACGGCATAGCACAGCTCGTGGTTGTGACAAGAGCTGTAGACAAAAACGTACTTCTCGCCGTACTTACGAATAGAGCTGGCCTCAAAGAAGCCGTGGCCCTCAAACGAATCCGGCCCTTCTGCGGGAAAGACCAGCCGCTGCGGCCCGCGGACCGTGACCATGTCCGGCTCGAGCTCCAACACGTACCCGCCGTCGTGCCCGGAGGCAGCCCCGCCCTTGATCGAGCGAGGCACGGGCGTCTTGAAGCCGGAGTACAGCCACACGCGCCCGTCGTCGTCAACAAGCACGCCCGGGTCAAAGGCAAAACCGTCCCCGGCACGTCGGCCGTACAAAACGCTGTCCGGCCAGCTCACGTACCCATAGAACTCGTAAGCGCCCGCCGGCTCGTCGCACACGGCGACGCCGATCGTGCCCATGAAGTCGAAGGCGTAGTACAGGTAGAAACGCCCGTCGGCACCTTGTGCCACGTCGGGCGCAAACAACAGGCGTGTCCCCCGCGGGTTGCGGGGGTCCTGGTCCTTGCGGTAGATGACGCCCTCGCAGCGCCAGTCGCTCAGGTCGTCCACCGGCGCCGACCAGCACACGTAGTCATCAACGCAAAACATCGGCGCGCCAAAGCGGTCATGCGACCCATAGACGTAGACGCGCCCGTCAAAGACGTGCGGCTCGCCGTCGGGAACGTACTCCCACTCAGGCAAATACGGGTTGTATACCTGCGACTTCACGGTTACCTGTCCAGGGCTGGCGAGAAACCCGCGGCTAGTCCAGGTCGCTCGGCAGGGCGATATGGCCCGCCACGGCCGACGCGGCGCAGACGGCCGGGCTTGCCAGGTAGACCTCGGAGGTGGGGTCGCCCATGCGGCCGACGAAGTTGCGGTTGGTGGACGAGACGCACTTCTCGCCTGCTGCCAAGATACCCATGTAGCCGCCCAGGCAGGGGCCGCAGGTGGGCGTCGACACCACGCAGTGGGCGTTGATGAAGATGTCCATCAGGCCCTCGTGGACGCACTGCAGCCAGACGCCCTGGGTGGCCGGGATCACGATGCAACGTACGTTGGGGTTGACGGTGCGACCGCGCAGGACCTCGGCGGCGGCGCGCATGTCCTCGATGCGGCCGTTGGTGCAAGAGCCAATGACGGCCTGGTCAACCACGATGTCGCGGCTCTCGCTCACCGGGTGGGTGTTGGAGGGCAGGTGCGGCCAAGAGACGCACGGCACGATGTCGGCCGCATCGATGTGGATGACCTGCTTGTACTGGGCATCGGCGTCGGGGTGGAACTCGCGGATGGGGCGCTTGGCGCGGCGCTCGACGTACTCGCGGCACTTCTCGTCCACCTCAAACAGGCCCGCCTTGCCGCCGGCCTCGATCGCCATATTGGCAATGGTCAGGCGCCCCTCGACCGAGAGCTCCTCGATGGTCGAGCCGCCAAACTCCATGGCGCAGTACAGCGCGCCGTCGACGCCGATCATGCCGATGATGTGCAAAATGATGTCCTTGGCGCTGGCGCCCTCGGGCAACTTGCCGTCGATGACAAAGCGGATGGTCTCGGGCACCTTGAACCAGGCACGGCCGGTCGCCATGCC
>CAVDXJ010000195.1:0-4168 GCA_963612765.1 Oscillospiraceae bacterium | reverse complement strand
GCGACCTTCTCGGCAGTACCAGAAGTCGCCATGAAATTATCGGTGACGAGAAGAACATGCTTGTTGGAAATCTCTGCCAGACGGTCCAGGGAACCCTGGCCATAGTAAACGTCTGTCTTTACGCCCCAGCTCTGCATCGGATCACTCCTTGAAGATTGAAGCCAGCGTACACACATCTTGTTCTCTATTGTGGCGCGCTCGGTTTTCGCGGAGTCGCACTCCCTTGTTGGCTCGATGCAATTTTTGGGCGCGGCCGTACGGCTTAGATCGTCTTCACGTCAACAAGAGAGAAGTTCTGGTTGTCGCCAAATTCAACCGTGCAAATAAACCCGTGGCAGGGACCCACGTGCCAGTCAAAATAAGAGCGGCTTGGCTTGGCGTAAGCGCTCATGATAGCCATGAGGGTACCGCCGTGGGCACAGACGAAGAGGTTTTCCTCTTCCCTATCGCGCGTCGCGAAGAGAAGGGATTCGAATGCGCCGCAAGTGCGGGAGATGAACTGGGTCCGGGACTCGCCATTGGGACAAGCGCCTTCGCACATACCGTCGACCCAAGCCCGATAAGACGCGTCGTCTGCCATCTCCTGGGCGCTTCTCCCCTCAAAATCGCCGAAATCCATCTCGCGCAGGTCATTGACCTCGACAAGGTTCGCCTGCGGATAAAGCGTTGCAGCCGTCTGGCAAACGCGCCGCATGGGACTCACATAGACGTCTTTAGGAGCCGTTATGCCTTCGCTGGCAAGAACCGGCTTGATGAGGAGCGCCCAGGCCCGTGCCTGCACAAGACCGTCCTCGCACAGCGGCTCATCGGTGCGACAGCCAACATAGCGATGTTCACGATTGCCCTGGCACGGGGCGTGGCGAGAAAGGATGACCCTCATGAGAGACCATCCTCTTTTGGAGAGCCTTTGAGCCACACCGGGATACCGCAGACTACGCGGACAACGGCGGTGGCTCGCGTCGTGAGCTGCTCGCAAAGCCTGCCGACGTTCTCGCGATAGAGGCGCGCGTCCTTCTCGATGGGAACAACACCGCTTCCCACCTCGTCGCAAATCACGACGTCCTTGGCAGAGAGGCTGTCGGCCAAAGCGGCAATGTCACCCTCGGGACCAGGCTGTGCCACAAGCCGTTGCGCGTTGTAGATCACTGGGCCCTCATCCAAGACGGCATCGGCCAGGTCCTTCTCGGTAAAGCCAAGTGAGAGCGCGAAGGTGCGCTTACCAGAGGCCACGCCACCAATGACCAAGATCACAGGAACACCCCCAGGATAAGAAGCCTGTTGCAAAGTACTAGGCTGGCAAGCATGGCCAACTCGGCCACCTGCAAGAACCAACCGGCAAGGTCGCCGCTCATGCCGCCGAACTCGCGATCGGCCAAGCAGCGTAGCCAGAGCAGGCATAGCAAGTCGCCGACCACCATCACAATGCCCAAGATGCCGGCCGTGAAAACAACCAGGGCAACCACCGCGGCAAAAACAACGCCAAGAGCAACAAGCGCCCGCCCCTTTGCATCCGAGGAGGCCTCCATAGACAGCATTCCCTTCGAGGAACTCTTAGAAAACGCCAGCGTCGCGATGCCGGAAAGACAGCGAGACAGCACCGGGATAAGCGCGATTCCCCAGGCGAGCCCGCGGTCAAACGCGTTAAAGAAACCAACAGAGCCCAGGTCACAGGCTATGCCAAAGTACACAAGAAAGTACGTTGCCACAAAGATGACCGCAAACGCGCCCACATGCGGGTCCTTTAGGATCTCGCGCTTGCGGGCAGCCTCCGCATGGCTAGAGAGCGCGTCGCACACGTCGCAAAACCCGTCAAGATGAATGCCGCCAGTGACCAGCACCGGAATACCAAGAAGCCCCGCTGCAAACAACGGAGCCGAAAAGGATAAGGTAAAGGCAACCCAGCACCACAGGGCGAGAAACGCGCCCTCCACCGCGCCTACCAGCGGAAAGAAGCACATGACATAACGCATGCTCTCTTCTCTCCACTCAACGCGCGGCATGGGAATCTTGGAGAACAGCGAGAATGACATGACGGCCGAACGGCCGAGGCTCTTTAAGGCTCCCATGGCAGGCCTCCGTTAGGAAGTTTAAGGGCGATTGGGCAAGCTGCGGCCACTTCATAGACGACGTCGAATTGAGCGGCCAGCTTACAGTTTGCCGCGCCGAGGGCCCGGATGTAAGCCTGGGTCTCTGCGGGGTACTCAACACCGTCGCAGCCCACCTCGTTGGTCACAACAACGATATTTTGACACTGGTCGGCCAACGAAGTAACGCCCTGCACGACCTTCTCGGCTAAAGCGTCTTCAAATGCGCCGCAGGTCAAGGCACCACATGATAGCTCGTCCCCAAACTGGACGTTGGCAACGATATTGCCCACGCACTCGACCAGAAGCGTCGAGCCAGAGACGTCTTGTCCCAAGGCGGCGGCAAGAGAAAGCTCTTCATAACGCCCGTAACATTCGACGGTGAGAAAATCGCGGTCGCGGCGCAACGCGCGGTGTCGTGCGATACGGCGCCGGCCGTCCTCGCCAAAGGGCCGCATCGTGGCAAAGTAAAGGTGCGGACCCGCAAAACAACAGGAGATCTTCTCGGCAAAAGCCGACTTTCCGCTGGCAGAGCCCCCGGTGACAAGGATTCTCACACAAGCTCCTCGTCATAGGCGTCCATGCCGGTAGAGGCAAAGGTCGTGCCGTTGTAGAGCATAAGGGCCATGTCCAACAGGGGCAGCAGGCAGACGCCGCCCGTACCCTCGCCCAGGCGCATGCCGGCATGAATGACGGGATCTAGGCCCAGTTCCTTAACCAGCATGGTTGTTGCAGGCTCTGCCGAAGCGTGGCTCGCAAGCATAAAAGGCCTGCAAGCGGGACAAAGCCTCACGGCGACAAGGGCGGCCGTCAGGCTCACGAAGCCATCGATAACCACCGGCACGCGCTCGAGCGCGCCGCCGATAAAGGCACCCGTCATGCCTGCGATATCAAGGCCGCCGACCTTGGCGAGGGCATCCAGAGCATCTGAGGAATTGGGCTTGTTGACCTCGATGGCTCTCTTTATCGCGTCGACCTTGCGAGCCAGCCCTTCATCGGATAATCCCGCGCCTTTACCGGTCACTACCTGCGGATCCGCGCCCAACAACACCGAAGCCAAGGCAGAAGAGGACGTAGTGTTGCCAATGCCCATCTCGCCGGTGACGACGATTCCATATCCGTCGCAGGCAAGCTCATGCACCATGTCAATACCCGCCTGCACGGCCAGCGCAGCTTGTTCGCGGCTCATGGCCGGCCCCTGGGTCATGTCGTGGGTGCCGCGCATCACGTTTTTGTCGATGATGCCCTCCACCGGCGAAACAATGCCCACGTCAACGGGAAAAACCCGCGCGAGCGCCGGTTTGGCCATCTGACACACGCTCGAGCAGTTGCGCGCCATGTTAGAAGCCACGAGACCCGTCACCTCTTGGCCCGCCTGGGTAACGCCTTGCGCCACAACGCCGTTATCGGCACAGAAGGCGAGAACAGCGCGGCGAGAGATATCAATCTTCTCGCTACTCGTAATTCCGGCGATACGCACGACGTCGGCCTCAAGCTCGCCCAGGCTGCCGATGGGTTTGGCGATTGAGTTCCACTGCGCCACGGCACGCGCCGCCGCAGCCTCGTCATAAGGCAAAATACGTGCGTTTATCTCGTCGAAATTCATGGGCGCACCTCGCATAAAATCCCGTTTCATGGCGTCTATCCTAATACAGGCCACAAATAGAGAAGGAAACTTTTATGCCATGCTCCGCTAAATCCCGGACACGATGGCAAATAAGTGCACGAAATAGGCGGCCGCCGAGAAGGGCAGCCGCCTTTGGAGGAACAACGAGGCAGGCAGACCTTAGAGGGTCTGGCCAGTAGCAAGCGCCACGGTATCGTTCACGATCATGAGTTCCTCGTTGGTGGGGATAACCATCACCTTGACGCGCGAATCGGCGGTAGAGACAAAAGCCTCCTTACCGTGAACGCCGGCGTTGGCCTCGGCATCGAAATCGACGCCCAGGAACTCCAGACCCTTGCAGGCGGCCTCGCGCACGCGGGCGTCGTTCTCACCAACACCGGCGGTAAACACGATGCCGTCAAGGCCGCCCATTGCTGCCGCGTACGCGCCGATCAGCTTCTTGACGCCGTAGGAAAAC
>CAVDXJ010000194.1:0-4170 GCA_963612765.1 Oscillospiraceae bacterium | reverse complement strand
GTCTGTCTGTGGAGATGGTGGGCATCATGCTAACTTGTCAACACCTTTGGGACGCACGGGCGATTAGTGTACACAAATCAAATAATAGCCACTGACATGCGGTATTTTTCTAGCGATTACCGGATTCGAGCGCGCTAATTGGGGCGGGCAAGGGCGCGGGCGAAGGCCTGTCGTCGTTTAGGCCCAAACGTAAAACACGAAATTGGGAAGCCCGATTGCGATTCGGTCGACAGTCCACAATTTCGATCAACCGCCAACTGGGGTTTTGTTGACCACAATGGGCGCCAGATCGATTAAAACCCGCTCGGCTTCCCAATATCGTACTTTTTACTGTGATGAGGCATTCGTCCAATGCCCACCACCCTCTTGCGCACGCGAATTATAGGATTGTCGGAATTCCGGACCCCCTTTCTTTGCGTTTTGGGACTTGTCGGAAGCCGAAGGCCTTCTCGCTTTGAAAATACGGGCTTGTCGGAACAATTTCATTCCGACAACCACAGAAACGTAAAGATTTGAAGCTCAAACGTTCCGACAAGTCCACAAACGTAAATACTGAGATGCAATTATTTCCGACATCCCCAGAAACGTAAAAGCCCCCGCCGAGAAGGGCGGGGGCAGGTCGAACCTGAGTGCGACGTCGGGCTACTTCTTGCCGGCGGCTTTCTTTGTGGCCGTCTTCTTGGCTGCAGGCTTCTTAGCTGCGGGTTTCTTGGCGCCGCGAGCGGACTTCGCGGCCTCCTTCTTCTCGCGTCCCGGGCAATCCATGTTGGGGCACAGCTTCCAAGGCCCGCGGGCCGTGGTGACCACGACCATGGGGGCGCCGCAATCGGGGCAGTCCTCGCCGGTGGCCTCCAGCTTGCCGCGGGCAGGCAAGGGGTAGCTCACGCCGCAGTCGTCGTAGTTGGTGCAGCGAATGAAGCGCTTGCCGGTCTTCTCGGATTTATGCGCAATGAGGTGTCCCTCGCGCCCGGCGGCAGCGCAGGTCTTGCACAGGCCCACCTCAACGTCGGGCTCCTGGTTAGTGGGGCACGCGGGGTTCACGCACTGCTCGAAGGCGCGGCTGCGGAAGGGGTGGACCTTCACGCGCGGGGCACCGCAATCGGGGCACACGGAAGCCTCGCCCTCAAGCGCCTCGATGCGTCCCTGGGGCAAGGGGTAGGTGACGTCGCAGTCGGGCCAGCCCATGCAGCCGGCAAAGCTGCCGCGGGTCTTGGCGCTGGTCTTGACCACCAGGTCTCGCCCGCACTTGGGGCACACGCCGATCTTTGCGTCTGCGGTGGCAGCATCGGCGATGGCCTCGGACAAATCCTCGGTGTGCTCGATCAAGCCGTCCATCATGCCGGCGAGAAGGGCGCGCGAGTGCGTGACCACGGCCGCCTGGGTGTCCTTGCCCTCGGCCACCTTGGTCATGTCGTCCTCGAGCTCACTGGTCATCTCGGGCGTGGTGATGCGCGGCGCGTAGGTGTGCAGCGCATCGATGATCGCCATTCCCAGCTGGCTGGGCTCGCAGGGGTCGTTCTTGAGATATTTACGCTGGTAAAGCGTATCGATAATGCTCGCGCGCGTGGACTTGGTGCCCAAGCCGCGCTTCTCCATCTCTTGGATCAACTTGCCCTGGCTGTAGCGGGCGGGCGGCTCGGTCTGCTTGGCGGCGAAGTCCATGGACTCGATGTCCACGGTATCGCCCTCGTGCATCTCGGGCAGCTGGTCGTCCTTCTTCAAGCCGTAGGGGTAAATCGCGCGGAAGCCCGGGTAGGCCAGCACGTTGCCGGATGCCACAAAAGGCTCGCCAGCCACGTCGATGCTCACCTTGGTACCCTCGATAGTGGCAGCGTCCATCAGCGTAGCCAAGAAACGCCTGGCAATGAGGTTATAGAGCTTCCAAGCCGCAGGCTGCAGGTTATCCGGGTCGGCAGCGGCAGTGGGATAGATGGGCGGGTGGTCGGTGGTCTCTTGCTTGCCGCGGGTAGCCACGATCTTGCCCTGGCCCAGAATCTTCTGGCACACGGGAGCGTACTGCGGCACCTTAGAGAGGGTGCGCACGCAATCGCGCAGGTCAAGGGATGCCGGGTAAACCGTGTTGTCGACACGCGGATAAGAAATCAAACCATCCATGTAGAGGCTCTCGGCCAGGCGCATGGTGCGCGCAGGGCTGATGCCCTCGGCAGCCGCCGCGGCCTGCAGACTGGTGGTGTTGAAAGGCGCGGGCGGGCGCTGGGTACGGCTCTTGCTCTCGACGGCCGTGACCTGGCCGGTCTTGGCACCGTCGACCTTGGCAAACGCGGCATCGGCTGCGGCCTTGTCCCAAAAACGGGTGGTCGCGTGGCCGATCCTGAAGGCCTCGGAGCCATCGCAGGCGGCCTCGCCGGAAATCACCCAGTAGTCCTCGGGGACAAAGGCCAGGCGTTCACGCTCGCGCTCGACCACCAGGGCCAACGTGGGCGTCTGCACGCGACCGGCCGAGCGGGTGTTACCCAGGCCCGAGAAACGCGCCGTGGTGAGATAGCGCGTAAGAACCGCGCCCCAGATAAGGTCGATATACTGACGACTCTCGCCGGCGTCGGCCAGGTCCTGGTCAAGCTCGACGAGGTTGTCGAAGGCGTGGTCGATCTCGGCCTTGGTAAAGGCCGAGTAACGGGCACGCGAGACGGGCACGTTGGGGTTGACTTCCAAGATCTGGCGCAGGGCGTCAGAGCCAATGAGCTCGCCCTCGCGGTCGAAGTCGGTGCCGATAACCACCGAGTCGGCCTTCTTGGCCAGGTTCTTGAGGGCACGAATAATGCCCTTCTCGGCGGGAAGCTTTTGAATGGGGGCCCACACCAGGTACGGCAGGCTGGCGATCTTCCAGCCCTTGATGTCGATGCCGTCTTTAAGGTAGGGCTTGCGCTTGGACTTGTAGGGCGGACGCTCAAGACCGTCGGGCAGGTCGGCGGGCATGATCTCGCCCTCGGCGCTCACGGCGTACCAGCCCTCGTTCTTGTCGAACTTGAGCTCGGTGGGGAAATCCGGCTGCAGGATGTGGCCGCGAAGACCAATGGTCACGCACTCCTCCCCGCCCATCTCAAAACGAAAGACGGGTGTGTCGTAGACCTTGTCGGCCTTAGGCTTGCCGGACTGCGACAAAAGGCGCGCGATCTGGCCGGCGGCGTCGTTTTTCTCGGTGACGATTAGCTTCAACGGGTCCCCCGTCCGGTTTAGAGTTTGTCGAGCTCGTGCTGCTCGTAGTCCTCGCGCGTCCACTTGAGGGCGGCCTTGCCGTCACGCGCGATGATGACGTAGCGGGCGACAAAGAGGGCGACCTCGTAGAGGGCGATCAAGGCGGCAAACATCAAGATCATGGTCACGGGAGAGGCGTCCGGGGTGACCACGGCGCTCAAGATCATGAGGCCCACGTAGATGTAGCGCCACTGCGAGCGGAAGGTCTTGTACGGCACCAGGTGCAGGATCGACAGGTAGAAGATGATCAACGGCAACTGGAAGGCGATGCCAAAGCCGATCTCGAGCATCATGTAGATGTTGAGGTAGTCCTCGGCATCGGCCATGGTCTGGGCGAACTCGAAAGACTGGTCGAGCAGCCAGCCAAAGGCGGCGGACTGGATCACAAAGAAGCAGAAAATCATGCCCAGGAAGAACAGGACCACCATCGCGGCCACGGTGGGCACGACCCACTTGCGCTCGTTGGGCTTCAAAGCCGGCAGGAAGAAGGCCATAATCTCCCAGATGATGATGGGCGCACAGATGATGACCGAGAAGAAGCAGGCCACCTTAAAGCGAATCGTGAAGCCGCCCAGCGCGGTGAAGACATAGAGGCTACCGCCGCGCATGGCCTCAGAGATCTGGTCCATCATGAGGCTGATCAAGGCGGGCGTGGCAAAGTAAACGATGATGGCGCAAACGAAGACCGAGACCACGATGATGGTCAGTCGACGGCGAAGCTCCCCGATGTGGTCGAAGAGCGGCATGCGTGCGGGACCGATAGGCATGTTCCTAGGCCTCCTTCGTGGCGTCGGCGTCGGCGGGGGCCTCGGCGGCCTGGGCGGGCTCGGGTGCGGAGACGGGCTCTGCGGCCGGGGCCTCCTCGACCTTGGCGGGGCGCTTCATGGAGTAGAGGTCGGCGGCCGTGGGCTTCTTGGGGGCCTCGGGCTCGGCGGCGGGCGCGGAGACGGACTC
>CAVDXJ010000193.1:0-4172 GCA_963612765.1 Oscillospiraceae bacterium | reverse complement strand
ATCAACATGGCCGCTCCTTACACGAGGTTAGTCCCATGGTACCCATCTGCTGCGATAATTTCACCTCTCAGCTGCGGTTTATTTGCCCTGCGGAGAGAATTGACGGGGTATGCTCGGTACTCGGCGCAGCCGCACGCGGCCTAATCGTCCGGTTGCCACTCCAAGAGGTCGCCCGGCTGGCAATCCAGCGCCTTGCAAATGGCCTCCATCGTCGAGAAGCGCACAGCGCTCACCTTGCCGCACTTCAGGCGGCTGAGGTTGACCTCCGAGATGCCTATTTGATCTGCCAATTCCTTCGAGCGCATCTTGCGGTCGGCCATCACACGGTCCAGTCTCACTACTATCAAGGCCGCCTACACCAGCCCGTCGTCTTGTGCCTGCAGGACGCAGCCGTAATCGAAGATTCGCGAGACCGCGATCACGATGGCACCGCTCATGGCCAACGCCAACTGGAGGGCGTACGGGTCTCCCCCGCCGGGGACGATGATCGTAAGCGGTAGGCTCACCAGACACGGAACGAAGCCGGCCAGCAGCATGAGGATGCCGCATTTATAGAGGTCGGAGGCGCAGTCGCGCTCGAAGGGCCGGTGGTCGCGGGCGATGCGCTCGCACATGCGCTGGCCCAGCCACAGGGCCGGAATCGTGAGGCACAGGCTCACGAGGTTGCCCACAGACTCCGGCAACCTGCTCAGATTACTCGAGCCCTCGCCCATCGTGAAGGCCGCCAGGATGCCCGAATCGAAAGAAACAAATACGAAGGCCACCACGGCCACGACCTGCAGCACCAGCCCGACGCGCAAGAGACGCCCGATGATGTGGCAGATGGACTCGAGCCGCTCCAGGGGGTCGCGGCGGCCATCGTCTGGCAGATTGGTCTTCTCGGCCATGGTCTTCTCCGTTCCTGCGCGAGGTCTTTGAACCAGGGTTCAAAGGCCACCGGCGTTTGGTTAACGATATCGTACTGTTAATTATCGTTTCTCGATAACTTCCGTGTGACGTGTCGGTGAACGGTAGTATCTCGGCCCGGAAACGGTCGGTTTCTGGCATTATGTTTCCCATCTAAATTTCGCGTGCAAACACAGACCATCTGGGAGGCCCATCGCATGAAGGAACTCGAGGACCGCATCCGTCGGGACGGCGTCGTTCGTGAAGGTAACGTCCTGAAGGTTGACAGCTTCCTCAACCACCAGTGCGACGTGGCCCTTTATGACCAGATGGGCGCCGAGTGGGCCCGCCTGTTCGCCGGCAAGAGGATCGACAAGATCTTGACCATCGAGAGCTCGGGCATCGGCATAGCCTGCGTCGCGTCTCAGCACTTTGGCGACGTGCCCGTGGTCTTCGCGCGCAAGACCGAGAGCAAGAACCTCGACGGCGAGCAGTACCGCACCCAGATCAAGAGCTACACCAAGGGCCGTATTTACGAGGTCATCGTGGCCAAGCGCTTCCTCAACGAGGGCGAGCACGTCATCGTGATCGATGACTTCCTGGCAATGGGCGCCGCGCTTCACGGCCTTTTGGAGATCTGCGAGGAGGCCGGCGTCATTGTCGAGGGCATCGGCATCGCGATTGAGAAGGGCTTCCAGCCCGGCGGCGAGCACCTGCGTGAGCTTGGCTACCAGGTCGAGTCGCTGGCCATCGTCGACGGCATGGACGATAAGACCGGCGAGATCATCTTTAGGTAGGCCCATCCCCCTCTGCACAACGTGGCCGTGTCCAGGCGCCCTTCCAGGGCGTCTTTTTCATACCTATGAGCACCCTCATCGCGCTGAGGCAACGCTATCGGCGGACCGCCTGCAACCAAACTTCGAGATTGCGGCAGAATTCGAGCTCCGACTGCATACAAAGCCCCGCTAATATCGATGCCAATTTACATAACCCCAGGTGAGCACATTTCAATTAGCTCGTCCAATACAATTTGATAGGTGTTGTTGCCGCAATGTCGAAGTTTCGTTGCGCCTGGGTCGCAAATTCAGCCGATAACAAGCACTCGTGGGGTATTTTCGCACCGCCACCGAATTCCCCCGTCCCTCAAGAGTCCGACGGTTCATACTTCCCCCTCACAAAACAACGGGAAGGGACGCCTGTGGAAGACAGTTATGTGCTGCTGGCCGGGAAGAGCCTTGACAAGGCAATGGGCGCGATACGCGACGGCTCGCTCCATGCCTATCCCTGCGGCTTAAGCTCCCTCTCCCCCGCATCATGCGTCAGCAGCCTAACCGAGCTGCGACGCTTCAACTTTGGCCCCATCTCGCATTTGTTTGGGATCACCCCAGCAGACCCGCTGCAGATAGCGGTCACCTCCCCTGAGCTGCGGGGGCGCCCTTGCGAGTTCGAGTTCTCCCTGTTTCCCCAGGAATTCCCGGCCGGCACGCTCATGCAGCTGCCAGGCAACATCCTCGTGCCGTCCTTCGAGCAGTATTTCATTCAGAAGGCGCGCTCACTCAAGTTCGAGCACCTCGTGCTACTGGGTATGGAGCTCTGCGGCAGATACGCGCACCGAACCCCAGGTATTGGTTCGACTACCTGCGACTATCTCGTGGATTCCGCGATGAGCGCCGATTCGCTGCGCGCACACATCAAGAAAGCCAGCGGGATGATGGGCTCCAAGCAAGCCCGCGTAGCAGCCCAATGGATTATCGACAATGCCTACTCGCCGCGAGAGTCCGTCATCGCGCTCGAGCAGTATCTGCAGCCGCGCCGCGGCGGCAGGGGCTACCCGATGCCCAAGCTCAACATCGAGGTCGACATCCCGCCTTCTCTTCGCGGCCTGGCGGCCCGCGACGTTTTCATGCCCGACATCTATTGGGAGGGCATGCTCGATGTCGAGTACGACAGCGGCTACCACAACGAGCGCGACCAAATTGAAAAAGACAAGGCCCGCGTGGCCGACATCCAAGCCGTCGGAATTCCCGTGATATCCGCGACCAGGCTGTCGCTTTCCACATGCGAGCGCGCCGAGCTGCTTGGGCGCCAAATCGGGGCTAAGCTGGCAGAATCGCTCGGCACCCCGATGCGCCGACACCTGTCGCGCCTTGATTCAACTGTTCGCCAGGCAGAAAGAGCGCAGCTTCATGTGAGGCTGATGCGTCTCATAGGCACCCCGATAAGCAATCTCCAAGGCAATTTTGGCTTCGACGAACAGCTTGACGGCATCGACCTGCAACCAAACTTCGAGTTTGCTGCAGATTCTTGGCCCTATGATGAGTGAACAACCGCCCGAGTACATCGACAGCTTGTAAAACAGCAGGTGGATCACGTGTCCAAGCCTCAATTTTCGCAGCAAAACTCGATTGCATGCCGCAATGTCGAAATTACGTTGCAGAGGCATCTGCAAATCGCCCCCCATTTACGATTGACATGTGAATGTCTGCTCATATAATCAAAGCATCAGACGTGAGAGGAGACTAGAATGGCCAACGAGGCACAAGGACCCATCCCGGTGGGCAAGGCGCCAGAGGAGCTGCCTGACGAAGAGCTGCTCTACGACCTGGCTGACCTCTTCAAGGTCTTTAGCGACACCACGCGCATCAAGATTCTGTTTGCCCTCATGGGCCGCGAGCTGTGCGTCGCCGACATCGCCGAGGAGACAGGCAGCACGCAGTCGGCCGTTTCACACCAGCTGCGCACCTTGAAGCAGGCCCACCTGGTCAAGTTCGAGCGTGACGGCAGAAACGTCGTCTACTCCCTGGCCGACGACCACGTCTACACCATGCTCAACCAGGGCATGAGCCACATCTGCGAGTAACCTCGTTCATAAACAACCTTTGGAAGGAAGGTTTAGCCATGAAGAAGCAATTCAAACTCGACGAGATCGACTGCGCGAACTGCGCCCGTGAGCTGCAGGACGAGCTTTCCCAACTTGAGGGCGTCGAGAGCGTCTCGGTCAACTTCATGACGCAGAAGCTCACCCTCGAGGCTGCCGACGACGAGTTCGACGAGGTCCTTAACCGCGTTATTGAGTTCACCGCCGAGGCCGAGCCCGACTGCGAGATCATTCGCTAGCACTCGCTTACCCGCCCGCCGCACGACCGGCGGGCTTTTCTCAGCACCATATATGAGCGCTTGCTCATACGTTCAATTTAAGGAGAGAACATGGCAACCGCCAAAAAGCCGGACCCCAAAAAGAAAAAGAAGCGCCGCAAGAAGGAGTCGCTGGAGCATAAGTTTCACCG
>CAVDXJ010000192.1:0-4172 GCA_963612765.1 Oscillospiraceae bacterium | reverse complement strand
CCTCAGCACTTACCAGCCCGATTTCGGCGAGCCTAACAAGTACGGGTTCGTCAAGTACATCTCCGCCCCTACGATCCCGGAGCACGTGGAGGTCGACGAGGCCGTCCTCAGGTTCCTGGGTGCGGAGGCTCCGGTTACCAACAAGCGTCTCCTCTCCTTTGTTAGGAAGCGCCTTGGAGATGGCGCCTCCTTTGGCGATGCGCAGGATGTGGTCGCTCGTCTTGAGGACAAGCAACTTGGCTACGGCATTGAGGTCAAAGGCAACTTCGTAAGGCTCGAGGGGGTGGCCGACCCGCCGCCAAGGTCGGGCGACAGGCTTTTCGGCGAGATTGCTCCGATTGAGGTTATGGCCGGCATGCTTGGTGTCTTCACTGCGCTCGTTGGCTCAGAGAGAGTGACTAAAACGGTTCTATTGCGAAAGACCTATGACGAGTTCGGCTTTGCTAGGGAGGATGCGATTCCCCCTGATGCCTCAAAGACACTTGAGTCTTGTTTTAAGACTCTGATGAGCGCCGGCTTTATTAAGCAGGACAGCCCCCTCCGGCTTACGCGAGGCGATCAATTCTTTGGCTAGTTCTTGCGGGCTGCATCTTGCGATATAGCGGTACCCAGAAGCTCGGGCGCCGCTCATTCAAGATATATTTCACGCCCATTCGCATTGTTAAGAGCCTCTCGATACTGTCGTGTCTTCAGGCGTAAGACCCTCTCTCCCAAAGTGCAATCCAAAGTGCAGCTATTGCACTTTGAAACAAGGGAATTTGCACTTTTGAATACAGCTTTGTGCCCGTGTTCCATATAGTCGACGTGAAGTGTTCTGTTGAGCAACGGGTGATGCGCCCAGGGCGAATTAGTGTACACAAATCCGAGAATGGCCACTGACATGCGGCGATTTTCTCGCATTCTGGCGATTCATGTACACTAATCCGCCCGGTGTCGGTGACCGCTGCGCCCCTACGCGATCCCCCGCGCCAGCTCGCGCACCTGGTCGAGGGCGGGGGAGGTGGCCATGCTGTCGCGGTCGACCATGCCGCTGATGCAAATAACGCCCAGGTCATCCCACTTGCAGTAGGCGCAAGTCGCACGGTACTGCGCCACCGCCGCGTCGTAGACGCCGTCGCTGTGGCTGTCCAGCAGCAGCGCGACTTTGTGGAAGGGGAAGCCCACGCCGCCAAAGGCGTACAGGCGGTCAATCGCGGCCTTCTCCTGAGCGGTGATATCAAACCAGTAGATGGGCGAGGCGAAGACCACCGCGTCGGCTTCGCGTAGCTTCTCCAGCACGCCGGCCATGTCGTCCTTCTGAACGCACTCGCCGTCGTGCGAGAAGCAGTACTTGCAGCCCAGGCAGCCGGCGATCTTCATGCGGCCCACGGGCACGACCTCGATGGTGTGGCCCACCTCGCGCGCCGCGGCGGCAAACGCGTCGCACATGATGTCGGTGTTGGCTCCCTTGCGCGGGCTGCCGCTCAAAACAACGATGTTCATATCTCTCCTCTCACCGCGCCCGGCCCCCGCCGGACGGTTGACGCAATGATACTCGGGTAGGGGAGCAAGGCGGCGAGAAAGCTGCCGAATGACCCTGCGCAGCCTTCTTTTAAACCGCGTTTCCGCAGCTAGTTGACAAATAGGAAAAATAGGAAAAAATAGGAAAAAAAGGAAAGGTGACACGCCATGATTAAGGACACGATCTTCTCGCCGGCGTTTGGAAACAGGCCGACGTATTTGGTTGGCAGGGAGCAGATCCTCGAGGGGCTGCTCGCGGGTCTCGATTCCATGCCGGGCAGCAAGGAGCGCTCGACCGTGCTTCTCGGCCAACGCGGAAGTGGTAAGACCGTTTTGCTTTGGGAACTGGCCGAGCGGGCCGCCGACCAGGGGTTTGTTGTTGCTTCTCCAACGATTGCCTCTGAGGGCCTGCTATCCAGAATCGTCGAGAAGGTCCAGGATTCCGGCGGGCGCTACGTGAGTGCCGCGCCGCGGGTCAACGGCGCGAGCGTCGGCGCGTTTGGCTTCGGGGTGGGGCTCGAGTTTAGCCGAGAAGTGCAGGAGACCAAGTCGGACCAGTTCAAGCTCACACAGCTTGTGCGCAGGCTTACCGAGCAGGGCCACGGTGTGTTGATTCTGGTCGACGAGCTCCAGGCAAATTCTCAGGACGTGCGCGAGCTTGTTGCCGTCTACCAGGAGCTCATTGGCGAGAAGCTCAACGTGGCGCTTGTCATGGCGGGCCTGCCGGGCGCTGTTTCGGCGACCCTTAACGACAAGGTTCTGACCTTCCTTAACCGCGCGAAAAAAGTCACGCTGGCCGCGCTTCCCACCATGGACGTCGAGGCTTTCTACGCTGGCGCGTTCAAGGACCTTGGGGTCGATGCGACGGCTGCGCAGGTGGGCCGTGCGGCGCGCGCGGCCCAGGGTTCGCCGTACCTGATGCAGCTGGTTGGCCACGGGATTGTCCTGCGTGCCGGGGAGGGCGCGTTGACCGACGAGGCACTTGAGACGGCCGTTGCCTCGGCGAACGATGAGTTTGAGACCGATGTCTGCGAGACGACCTTGGCCGCGCTCTCCGAGATGGACGTGCGCTTCCTGCGCGCGATGGCTGCGGACGAGAAGGAAAGCGCGACCACGGCCATCGCCGAGCGCCTTGGCGTCACGACCGATTACGCCCAGAAGTACCGCAAGCGCCTGATCGACGCCGGCGTGATTGAATCCGCAGGTTGGGGCCGCATCCGCATCTGCGTGCCGTTGCTCAAGGGGTACCTGGGGAAGCTGGAGGGGTAGGACGGTGGAGGTTGGTGTCGATGCCTTACCCTACGGGCGATTGCGTCACGCCGTTGGGCGAGACGGGCAGCATATAGAGATTCTCACCATCGCATAGAAGCCTGGAGGGTTGGTTGTAGAGCGCGTCAATGTTCCTTATATTTTCTTGGAACGGTAGAACATCGGGCGACTTGGCGGCGTGGAGCTTTTTCAATAGACGAGAGTTCTCCCCACGGTTGAACCTGTCTACGGCTTTACCGCCGTCGTTGAGCGCTTCGTCAATTAGGGTAAGGTCACCTACAGGGGTGGACGCAACGGCCTTTCCGAGGAACTTACCCGCGGCGGCGATTCCGCCGAGCGCGACGGCGTCGACCGAGCCCCTGGTCTCGCTCTCCAAAGCGTCGTATACACGTGTGTAACTTTCGCGATAGCGGATGGATGCCGTCTCTATGCGATTTGCTACGTCGGCGAGGCGCTCGGCCTTTAGGTTCTCGGAGAGCATTGGATCGAGGAATGAGGCAAAGGCGTAGATGTAGGTGGCGAGCTGGTAATCCTTAAGGGAGTCAAGCACCCCATCGAGACGGGCCTCTATCATGCTACGTACCTCGATGGGGGCTTTGTCGGCAAGCTTCCTGTTGATCTGACCGCTGAAGAATTCCATGTCCTGCGCGGCCGCCTGCTTGATGTCGAGCACCTTCATGTGGGCGTTGTCCATGTAGCGGGGATTGTCCCAGTTGAGCTGATATCCGTTGAGCGCGTCAACAAGGGTGCGCAGGTTGCCGCGCATGGTCGCTTTGTCGCGCTGGCGCATATAGTCGAACATTTCATCGACGGTCTTTTGGATGGCATCGAGCTTCTGGTTGATTTGTTCTAGGGCTATGGCCATGGCAAGCGTTGCGGGGTCGTATGGGATGGTCGTTGTTCCCGTAAGGGTCTGAGGACCGGCCTTGACTAGTCGAGCCTGCTGAAAGGCACCGTCGATACGAATGGAGCCCAGCGCACCAGAGCGATCGTTGAATTTCTGGAGCATCGAAATGTCGAGGGGCACGCCGTTTGCGGTGAATGCCTGCATGAGCGTCCCGCTGTCGGGTGAGGTTAACGTTTGCGTGACGGTGCGGAACGCCTTGGGCATGGATGCAAATGCCGTGCCTAGCGAGGCGATTTGGCCGAGCGGCATCTTCCTCGCACGGGAGAGGTCTACGGGCTCGTCGAGAGGGGCGAGCGTGATTTTGGTGTTGGCGAGCTGCTGGCGAATGAGGCCTTTTCGCTCGGAGTCGTCAATCGGTTGGATGGATTCGTCTGCCATGAGGTGCTCCTGAGGGTTGGATGCGATGCTTGCTGCGGCCAGTGGGGCATTGGAATTAAGAGAGCGTGCGGGGGTGGCGCGAGTTGCGACGTCCTTATTTTTAGACTTCGTCTTGCGG
>CAVDXJ010000191.1:0-4188 GCA_963612765.1 Oscillospiraceae bacterium | reverse complement strand
TGCCGGGGCCGGGGATGCGCATCTCGGCGTTCTTGTAGACGTCGCCGTAGGCGTGACGGGCGATGGTGATGGGCTTCTTCCACGAGGTCACAACCGGGTCGATGCCCTTGACCACGATGGGGGCGCGAAAAACGGTGCCGTCGAGAAGAGCGCGGATGGTGCCGTTGGGGCTCTTCCACATCTGCTTGAGGTGGTACTCCTCGACGCGGGCGGCGTTGGGGGTGATGGTGGCGCACTTGACGGCCACGCCCAGGCGCTTGGTGGCCTCGGCCGAGTCGATGGTCACCTGGTCGTCGGTCTGGTCGCGGTACTCCAGGCCCAGGTCGTAGTACTCGGTCTTGAGGTCGACGTAGGGACAGATGAGCTCGTCTTTGATGATCTGCCAGATGATGCGGGTCATCTCGTCGCCGTCCATCTCGACGAGCGGGGTCTTCATCTGAATCTTGGACATACGCGCCTCCAGGTTGTTGGGGTGGCTTATTGCCGTTGAAAGGTCTGCTAAAAGGCCAGTTGTTGGGGACTGTAGCACGAAGCGGCCCCGGGGTGGGCGGGGCCGCTTGAATTGAGACGCAGTGGATACAGTTTGGAATTCTTGGGCGAGAAGGACGCGGCGGGCGCGGGGTGGGCGGCGAGAGGGGCGCGCGGGCCGGGGCCTGCCGGGGCCGCTACGCCTGCGGGAAGGCGGCACGGCGCAGCCACTCGGGCTGCTCGCTGCTTACCGCGCGGGCGCACACGTAGGCGTCGGCAGGGTCCAGAAGGGCTGCGACCTGCGGGTTGTTTGCCTCGTCGGGGAGAAGGGCCGCGATTTTGGCGTCTGCGGCCGCCGAGACGGGCAGGAGCTTGACCACGCGGTCGCCCAAGGCGTCGTAGGCCAGGGTGGCGTGGCGCGGGTTTCTCGCCGCCTTTTGCAGCTGCAGGCGAAGCTCGCGGGGCAGCTCGGCCGTGTTTGCCTGGAGGTTCTCGATGTTGGCCCACGTAGGGGTGTCCGGGGCATCTGCCTGGGCAAACGGGTCTTCGAAGGTGGCGGGGCGACCCTGGGCGTTGGTCGAGAAGCACATGAGCTCCCAAGGAATCTGGCCGTCGCAGGGCTCGAAGACGGCGGCGATCGGCTCGGCATCTGCGGTCACCAGGCCGGTGTCGAACGAGGCCGAAGAGCCGTCGTCGGTCATGGACAGGCGGCCCTGGCGGCGCATGCGCGCGAAGACCATGCAGAGGTACTGCTTAAGGATGCCCAGGTCGGTGCCCCAGTCCTCGGGCTCTGCCAAGGCGGCAAGAGAGGCCAGGAGCTTGTCCCAGGCGCCCAGGACGGCGAAGCGAGAGAGCTCTTCCTCGGGGCTCACGACGCCGGTGAGGTTGTCGCCTTGGGCCAGGGCACACCAGGCTCCCTCGGCTTTTCTCGCCATGCCCTCGAGGCCCACGGCCTCGGGCTCATCGGCGTCGATCGCGGCCACGGCCCAGCGCTTGCCGCCCTGTGCGCGCACGGTCTTCTTGAGGGTGACCTGCGCGGGCGTGCCGTCGGCCTTTTGGAAGCGCAGCGGGAAGGTGACGTTGCTTCGCGTGCCCTGCAGCTGGTGGGTCGAGCGAGCCGAGTGGAAGTCCTCTTCGAGCACGGCCATGGGGTCGCAGCCGGCGGGGAGCAGCTGGTAGAGGCAGCTGAGCTGCTCGTCGGGACAGCGGACGTCGGCGTAGAAGTCCTGCGGCAGGTCGCTGTAGGCGCGTTGCGGACGTGAGGGGGTGGCGGGTGCGGCGGCGGGGAGGGGGTCCGGCACCGGGGTGGGGTCGGGATCAGGATCCAGCTCGGGCAGGGGCTCGGGCGCGTAGGTGATGGTCAGCGAGATGGACGGGACGGAGGTGGGAGCAGGCTTGGGGGCCGGCTCCGGTTCGGGCTCGGGGTCTGGCTCCGGTTCGGGTTCCGGCTCGGGCGTGGCCTCGGGCTCGGCAGCGACTTCCTCGACGACTTCAGCCTCGACGGTCTTCTCGCCGTCTACCTGCGCTCCGTTGGTTTCCTCGACCTCGATAATCTCTTCGACGACCGGCTCGGGTTCAGGCCCAGCAACCGGCTCGGGTTCGGGCTCCGGCTCCACAACCGGCTCGGGCTCTACGACCTTCTCGATGTGCTTGGGCTTCAACGGTTTGACGATCTTGCCGCCCTTCTTCTTCCACGACTTGCCGGCCGGGGTCTTCTCGCCGCCGCCCTTGCCGGGCTTCTCCAACATGGCGTCGTAGTCGGCATTGGCCAGGACGGTCGCGTAGACGTAGCCCTTCTTAAAGACGGTGACCTTGATGAACTCGCCCAGCTCGTCGGCTAGCGAGCGCATGTCGTCAAAGCCCAGGTCCTGGGGCCAGATGTTGTCGGCCTCGAGCACCTCCTGCGCGCGCGACATCAAAGTTTGCTTGCCCACGCCCAGCTCGCGTGAGAGCAAACGATACAAATACAGGCGATTACCTGCGGAAATCTTGGGCATGACCGGCCTTTCTAAAAAGCGCGCACGAGGGCGCGCGGCAGTTTTCGCGATTCTCTACCTTACTACCCCGCGGCCCAAATCGTAATCAGGTGGGCCAACGAGTGTCCCGGCTGGTAGGTTTTTCTCGCTAAGGCGCACGCGGCGAGAGGAGCGCGTGGTTTCGTGCGGCTGCGCGGGTGCGGCTATAATGGCCACGTTGCAAATGCCGCGCTGGTCAGGCGGGCTGCGGGGAAGCGGGAGGACACCATGCTTGATATCAAACGCGTGCTGGCGGCGGCTCAAAAGGAGCCTTCTGACCAGCCGTTGATTCCCCTTACAACGCCGTGGGGCGAGAAGATCTTGGCTGGCGAGGAGCCCGCATGGACCCATCCGCAGCCGCAGTTTTGCCGCGACGGCGCGGTGAGCCTCAACGGCTGGTGGGACTTCTCGGTGGGAGAGAGCCGGGCCTTTGACCAGCGCATTCGCGCGCCCTTCTCGCCCGAGGCCGCGCTTTCAGGCATTGGCGAGAAGGTCCCGGCGGGCGCCGAGCTGTGGTATCGGCGCCAGATCGAGGTGCCCGATTTGGGTGACGGCCGCCGGGTGCTTTTGCACTTCGAGGCCGTGGACTGGGCGTGCGCCGCGTGGGTTAATGGCGTTGCGGTGGGGGAGCATAAGGGTGCCTACCTTCCGTTTAGCTTTGATATCACCGATGCGCTGCTGGCGTGCGACGGCGGCACGGCCGAGCTTTGCGTGCGCGTGATTGACCCCGGCGATACCGGCCCTCAGCTGCGCGGCAAGCAAAGCTCGAAGCCGGGCGGGATTTGGTACACGGCGCAGTCGGGCATTTGGCGCGACGTTTGGATGGAGGTCGTGCCCGCGGTGCATTTGACCTCGCTTCGCGTTGAGACGGCGCTTGACGGCCACGTTGAGCTGTGTGTTTGCGCGACGGATGCTGCTGTCGAGGTCACCGCGCGGGTTCTGGACGGCGAGCACGAGGTGGCCCGCGTGACCGGCCCCGCCGCCGAGCCGTTGCGCCTCGATGTGCCCGGTCCGCACCTGTGGTCGCCCGAGGACCCGCACCTGTACAACGTTGTACTAACCTGCGGCGAAGACGAGGTGCGCAGCTACTTTGGCATCCGTACGGTTGAGGTCCGCCCCGACTCTGCCGGGGTGCACCGCGTTCACCTTAACGACCGCCCCGTTTTTCTCCGCGGCGTCCTTGACCAGGGCTACTGGCCCGACGGCCTTATGACCCCGCCCGCGCCCGAGGCCCTTGAGCACGACATCCGCGCCATGCGTGACGCCGGCTTCAACCTGCTGCGCAAGCACATCAAGGTGGAGGACGGCCGCTTCTATGAGGCTTGCGACCGCCTGGGTATGCTTGTGATGCAGGACGTCCCCTCGGGTGGCACGGCGCCGTACTCGCTGTGGCATACCAGCCACAAGCCCACGCTGTTCCGCGCGTCGTGGGCGGCCAAGCGAGACGAAGGCCAGCGCGCCTGGCGCGACTTGGGTGCAGCCGACCCCGCTTACCGCGACGAGTGGCTTGCGACCTGCGACGGTATGGTTGACCTGCTGCGCAATCATCCCAGCGTGATCGCCTGGTGCCTCTTTAACGAGGGCTGGGGACAGTTTGACGCCAAGTTAGCCACTCAGCGCGTGTGGGATCTTGACCCCTCGCGTCCCGTTGACGCGACGAGCGGCTGGTACGACCAGGGCGCGGGCGACTTCTGGAGCATCCACA
>CAVDXJ010000190.1:0-4202 GCA_963612765.1 Oscillospiraceae bacterium | reverse complement strand
AGACCGTCGCCAAGATGGCCATCCTGCCCGGCATCTTCAACATCAACGAGCCCGTTATCTATGGCTACCCGCTGGTCTTCAACCTGCCGCTCATGATTCCGTTCGTGCTTGTTCCCGACCTGTTGATTACTGCGACCTACGGCCTTACCTGCGCGGGCATCATCAGCCCCTGCGTCGTTCAGGTTCCCTGGACCACCCCGGCCGTCATCTCTGCCTTCCTCACCACTGGCGGCGACTTCCGCGCGGCCATCTGGCAGGTTATCGAGATCGCCGTTGCCATGGCCATCTACCTGCCCTTCATGAGGGTCTCCGAGCGCGTGGCCGCCAAGCAGGCCGAGCTCGAGGGCGGCTCCGAGGAGTAGGCGCGCCGCAGCGCCCGCCGTGTCACCGGCATCTTTATCCCGGCGGGCCCGGATTTGCCACACCCCAGGGCCCGCCATATCCGTTAGCCTTATCTTTGTAAGGCACGTCCCGCAGAAAGGGGCACACCATGAAGAACATCCTGCTTGCCTGCAACGCTGGCATGTCCACCAGCCTTCTTGTCCAGAAGATGCAGGCCGAGGCCAAGGCCCAGGGCCTTGACGTCACCATCCAGGCCAACCCGCTTAACAAGGCATTGGAGAAGGTCGACACCGCCGACGTGCTTCTCCTTGGCCCGCAGATCGCCTATGCCAAGAAGGATGCCGAGGCCGCGGCCGGCGACAAGCCCGTGGCCGTCATCGCCATGGTCGACTACGGCCGCATGAACGCCAAGAAGATCTTGGCCGACGCGCTCGCGCTCATTGGGGAGTAGCCACGGCAGACGAGAACACCGCCGAACAGCCCCTTGACATGGAGGAGGTCTGCTTCCAGATCATCGCCAACGTTGGCATGGCAAAGTCCCTCTACATCGAGGCCGTCGGCCGTGCCAAGGAAGGCGACTTCGAGGGTGCGCGCGACATGATCAAACAGGGCAGCGATGCCTTTGTCGAGGGCCACAACGTTCACCTTCAGCTGCTCGCCAACGACGCGGGTGGCAAGTCCGTCGAGTTTTCTATGCTGCTCATGCACGCAGAGGACCAGCTCATGGGCGCCGAGACTTTCCGCATCGTTGCCGAGGATTTCATCGACGTCTACGAGAAGCTCAAGAAGTACGAGGGCTAAGCGCGCCTTATAGCTTGCCTTGTGCGATTGCCCCGCGGCTGCGTCCCCCCCCTCGCGCCGCGGGGCTTCTTTGTGCGCCGGTGCGCTAGGATGGTGGGCATGGATATCAAGGAGCTGACATACCGCGATTACGCCGAGTTCGCGCGGCTGCCGTTGGATAAGCTGGCGGCGCAGTGCGAGATACAGGCGTTTCATGCCGCGGGGCCTGGCGGGCAGTGCGTGAACACCACCGACTCGGCCGTGCGCACGGTTCACGTGCCCACCGGCATTACCGTGGTGAGCCGCGAGTCGCGCAGCCAGTACCGCAACCGGCAGCTTTGCCTGCAGAAGATTCGCGACGAGCTGGCCCACCGCGCCGTCCCGCCCAAGGTGCGGCACAAAACCCGGCCCACGCGGGCTTCCAAGGAGCGCCGGTTGGCCGCAAAGCACTACCGCTCGCAGGTCAAGGGCCTTCGTCGTCGGCCGATCGATGACTAGGGGCACCAACGCCGGCACGAGTCTGCCTAGTTGGAGCGCTTTAAAAATCAAAAACGCGACAAATGTGCCTCCAAACTCGGTGCCTTCAAGTAGCCGGGCAATCGCCAAAAGAAAATCCGCAGGTCAGGGACCTGCGGATTTTGTGGCTACTTTCCCAGTCTGAGTTTGGAGGCACATTTGTCGCGTTTTTGCTTGCGCCGGGTGCGCGACGGGCCTCGCCGGTCTCCCCGCGCCCAGCTAAACCCTCTTCGCGAAGGCCAGGAATTCGTCGACGTCGGCGGGCTCTGTGGCCCACGACGTCACAAAGCGAATGACGCGCCGCCCGTCCGGCAGCTGCGCGAAGGTCTCGCAGCCCACGGCTGCGTCAAACTTGTCGGCCGCTGCCGGCTCGACCACAAAGAACTGCTGGTTGGTGTTGGCCGGCAGGTACGACTCGAAGCCCAGCTCGTTCAGCCCCTCGCGCAGGCGCAGGGCGCACTCGTTGGCGCCGCGGGCAAGGCGCCAGTACAGGGCCTCGCCGCCGTCGACCGGCTGCTCGAACGCGGCCTCGAACTGCACGCCCAGCAGGCGCCCCTTGGCCATAAGGCCGCCGCGCTCCTTGATGAGGTAGGGAAACGAGCGCTTGAGCTCGGGGTCGGCGATGACCATGGCCTCGCCAAACAACATGCCGTTCTTGGTGCCGCCCAGGTAGAAGGCATCGGCTCGCGCCGCCAGGTGCTCGAGCGTCAGGTCGTTGCCCTTAGACGTCAGCGCCACAGCCAAGCGTGCGCCGTCGACGTAGACCTTGAGCCCGCGCTCGTGTGCCCAGTCGCAGATCGCGTCAAAGCGCTCGCGCGTCCACACCCCTCCGAACTCGGTGGCGTTGGTGATGTAGATCATCTTGGGCAGCGTCATGTGGCGGCCCGTCATGGTCTGGTTCACGTACATGAGCTTCGCCGCCTCGGGGGACAAGAAGCCGTCGGCGTCCTGCGTTGCCAAAACGGTGCGCCCGCAGGCCGCGATTGCGCCCGTTTCGTGCACGTTGATGTGGGCGTCCTTGGTGCAGATGACGCCCTCCCAGTCGGCGAGCATCCCCGTCACGCCCACGATGTTTGCCGACGTTCCGCCAATGCAGAACTCCACGTCCACGTCGTCGCGCCCACACGCGGCGCGAATGAGCTCGCGCGCCCGCTCGCAGTGCGGGTCGCCCTCGGTGTAGCCCACGCACTGCTCGGCGTTGGTGCGCACCAGCGCCTCCAGGATCTGCGGCGCCGCGCCCTCCGAGTAGTCGTTCCTAAACATGCGCATGGGTTTCTCCGTTCCTCGATTTCGTAACAGGCGAGATTGTATGACACCGCGCCCCACTTTGTTAACAAAGCGATACACGCTGCGGCGGCCCGCGCTATCGGGACTACCCTAGGCAATTACGTATCAAACGCGTCAATGGCGTACCGGCAAGGGCCGGCACGCCCGTGCAAGGAGATGTGGCACATGGAGAAGAAGGACATCGACTGGGGTAGCCTGGGTTTTGCTTACCAGCACACGGACTACAGCTATGTCTGCAACTATAAGGACGGCGAGTGGGGCGAGGGCGAGCTTACCCCCGACCACACCATCGTGATGTCCGAGTGCGCCGGCCTTCTCCACTACTGCCAGGAGGTCTTCGAGGGCCTCAAGGCCTACACCACCGAGGACGGCTCGGTCGTGTGCTTCCGCCCTGATATGAACGCCCAGCGCATGTACGACTCCGCGCAGCGCCTGTGCATGCCGCCGTTCCCCGTCGACCGCTTTGTCGAGGCCGTCAAAGAGGTCGTCAAGGCCAACGCCGCCTGGGTGCCGCCCTTTGGCTCGGGCGCCACGCTCTACGTGCGCCCCTTCATGTTCGCGACCGGCGACGTCATTGGTGTCAAGCCCGCCGACGAGTACCAGTTCCGCATCCTCGTGACCCCCGTGGGCCCCTACTACAAGGGCGGCGTCAAGCCCGTTAAGCTGCAGGTCCCCGACTACGACCGCGCCGCTCCCCACGGCACCGGCAACATCAAGGCGGGCCTCAACTACGCCATGTCGCTGTACCCCAGCGTCCTGGCGCACGAGAAGGGCTACGCCGACAACCTCTTCCTCGACCCGCAGACCCGCACCTACGTCGAGGAGACCGGCGGCGCCAACGTCATCTTTGTCAAGAAGGACGGCAACCTGGTCGTGCCCCAGTCCTTCACCGACTCCATCCTGCCCTCCATCACCCGTCGCTCCCTGGTCCAGGTGGCCGAGGACCTTGGCCTTGAGGTCGAGCAGCGCCCGGTCAAGTTCGACGAGATCGACCAGTTTGTCGAGTGCGGTATGTGCGGCACCGCGGCCGTCATCTCTCCCGTTGGCCAGATCGACAACGGCGAGAAGAGCGTCGTCTACGGCATGGAGCACGTGGGCCCCGTCATGCAGAAGCTGCGCGAGACCCTGACGGGCATTCAGTCCGGTGCCGTCGAGGATAAGCACGGCTGGGTCGTCAAGATCGATATTGACTAACGTCGGCGGCTTTCCCAGGCACCCGACCTTGTCACGAAGCCGAGAGCTTGCGTACCTAAGTACGCGGCGCCCTCGCCTTCACG
>CAVDXJ010000189.1:0-4216 GCA_963612765.1 Oscillospiraceae bacterium | reverse complement strand
TGCTAGGGGCCATCGGTCTTTGCGCGGCGCTTCCTGCGGGGCTGCTCATCGAGGCGGGGGAGGAAGACGCGCCCGCGCTGGGGGCATTCCCCAACGCGGCCGCGGGGCTTGACGGCCTAAAGGCGGCGCTGGAGAAAGCTGCGTTTGTCGAGCGTTTCTCGGCGGCGGCAAACGGGTCAAGGAGGCGCAGCGAGTGCTTAGCCGAGCTGCCCGTCATGTTGGACGTCGTGACCTTGGGCTTATCGGCGGGGCTGTCGTTCGACTCTTCGCTGGGGCTCTACTGCGCCCGCTACGAAAACGAGCTTGCGCGGGCGCTTTCGGGCGCGATGCTGTCCTGGCAAATTGGCGCCTGCACCAGGGAAGAAGCGCTGCGCGGCTTGGAAGAAGAGCTGGAAATCGCTGCCATGGGCCGGTTTGCCCATGTGGTGGGCGAGTCCTTGACCTTTGGCACACCCTTGGCCGAGGCCCTTGAACACCAAGCGCAGGCCATCCGCGACGAGCAGCGCGCGCAGGTTGAGGAAGAGATAGAGAAAGTTCCGGTCAAGATGCTTGTTCCCTTGGGGACGCTGATCGTCCCCGCGATGTTGTTGGCGATCCTGGGCCCGCTGCTGGGCTCGGCGCTGGTGGTTGGTTGACATGAGAGGAGAAGAACATGGACGAGGCGGCAAAGGTAATGACGCAAAAGGCAATAGACGTGCAGGTCAGGGCACGGGAGATCCTGCGGGATCAAAGCGGCCAGGGCACAACCGAGTACGCCATTTTGGTCGGCGTTTTGGTTGTCATCGCGATTCTTGCCATCGTGGCGTTTCGCGAGAAGGTCTCGGAGCTGTGGGCCGCGATCACCGAGGGCATCAACTCGCTGTAGCACTCGCGGCGGCCCTGTGCCTGGCGCTGTTGGTTGCGGCGACGGTCATTGAGCTTGGGCCTGTCGGGGACGCTTCGTTGGGCGCCGGGGTAAACGACGCCTCGACGCAAGGCGGCGAGAAGTTCTCGGCATCGGGCTCTGGCGGCGAGGACCTTTTGGACTCGGCCTTTGACCTGGTGGGGCTCGATAACGAGGGGCCCTCCAGGTCATGGGAGGCGGAGTCTCTTGAGGAGGGCGCTTCTCAGCTACTGGGCGAATACGCGCAGGACAGCGCATGCGTGCTTGTGCAATCGGGCTATCTCGATTTGCAGGGACGCGTTTGGGGCTGCGTGGTCACGGGCCAGGGCTGGGCTGATATCTGCGTCGTTAAGCAAGGAGATTTAGACGAGACTGCCCACGTGCTTTGTTGGCGTATAGACCAAAATAGCGCGGCGCGGGGGCTTGGTGAGTGAGGTAAGGGAGGCGAACGTGAGCAAGACGGTTCAAACATTGATGTGGGCGGTGCGCGGCACGCGAGGTCAGTCGACCCTTGAGTACCTTCTTATTATGAGCGCCTTTGCGGTTCTTGTAGCGGCTCTTGCCTTGCTGTGGCGTACGGCCCAGGCGGGTAAGCTGCAGGAAATCGCTGTCGCGGCCGCCTCTCATTCCTCGGGTGAGGGCGTGGTCGCCGCCCTCAAAGACGTGCTGGGGTACTGAGATGGGCCGGCTTATCTTGCGGCAGGACGGCCAGTCGAGCGTCGAGGCGGCGCTGCTTTTGCCCTCCCTCATGGTGGTGGTCGCACTGCTTATCCAGCCGACGTGTCTGTTGTACACGCGTTGCATCATGAGCTCGGCTGCCAACGAGGCGGTGCGCATGTTGGCTACAGCGACAAATAAAGACGAGGTCATAGCCTTTGTGAAGCGGCGCTTGGCGGCCGTACCCGAGGTCTCGATTTTCCATAGCGGCGGCGAGGACGACTGGGCGGTCGAGGTCGAGCAGGGCGAAGAAGTGAGCGTTGCCGTCACGGGGCACGTGCGGCCCCTGCCGCTGATGGGCTTCATCTCGGCGGCGTTGGGGACGGCAGACGAGACGGGCCTGGCGATGAGCGTCTCGGCAAAAGGCAAGAGCCAACAAGTTTGGGTGGAGGGGTCCTACGATGACTGGGCCGATCTTTGGAGCTAGGCCGCGCGACGACGCGAGCGCGCCGTGGAGCCCCCTGTCTGTCTTTCTCAAGGACGAGGGCGGCTATACGACGGTGTCCATGGCGGTAGCGCTGCTCGTAAGCCTGTCGCTGGTCTTTGCGGCGGCTTCAACACAGTGGATAACCTCGCGCGCGGCCGAGGTGCAGGAGGTGGCAGACGCCTGTGCCTTGGCCGGCAGCAACTCGGTGGCGGCGTTCTCTACCGTGGCGCAGGTGCTTGACGCCTGCGTGTTAAGTCTGGGCCTTGCGGGCATGGTGAGCCTGGGCGCGGGGCTTGTGGCCTCGTGCGTGCCTGGCCTGGGCGGCGGTGCCACGGCGCTGGTCGATTCGGGGTCCAAGCTGCTGGAGACCAGGCGCAACTTTGCCAAAAGCGCGGCCCAGGGGCTCGAGCGGCTTGAGACCATTTTGCCGGGCGTGGTGGTTGCCAATTCGTTCTCGTGCGTCTCGGCAAACTCAAAGGACGGGCTTAAATACGCAGGCTGTGCCGTGCCGTTTCCCTTGGAGTCGCAGTCCGATTACTCGTCCCTTACAAGCGATGTGGATGATACGGGCATCAAGGATCTGTCCCAAAAGCTGCAGGACCTGGCGAGCAGGTCGGCCGAGGCCAAGCAACGGGCGTCGGATGCCAAGCTACGGGGCTGGACGGCTGACTGCGTGGCCAATCCGTACTGCCTGCGCGAACGCACGCAGCGCCTTGCGGGCCTGGAAGGAACCCTCAACCCGCAGTATGCCTCGGTGGACGCCTGGACCTTTGGCGCGGCGCTCTCGCGGGCGCGAAACTACTACGCCGCGCGCTCGGCATCGTGCGTCGTTGTGGGCGATGACCCCGAGGAGCTTACCGATGCCGCCTGTAGAAAGGTGTTCTACGACTATGCCCTGGAAGAAGCGAGGGCGGCAACGTATCGAGAAAACGCCGACGGCACGATAACCGCCGATTTTCCGGAGTTCCCGCGCAACACGCAGGAGCTGCGAGAGTCTGCGCTGTACGGGCGAAAGGTTTGGCCCTGCACGACGGGGAAGGACGGTACGGTTATGCACAGTACGATGAGCTGCCCGGCCGCCGGCTCGGCCGCGACGGGATACATATCCCTGGCCGAGTTCGAGGCCGGGGCCGCGCAGCAGTGTGGGACGTGCCAGATGGACGCCGTCGACATGGGTAAGGTTGCTTCTGCCACGACGTCGACCTCTTCGGGCTTTGAGCACTACTGGCAAATCATCGTCGACGCGTCAAAGGAATACACGCAGGCCATGGGGGACTACGGCAAGTCCCAAGACGAGCTCAAGGACGCGGCCAAAGAAGGTCGCCAAGCGTTCCAGGACGCCCTGGACAGCCTGGGCACCGTGCGTCCCAAGATCTGTCCTCCCGGCGCCTGGGGCTGCATCTCTCTTGTCACGCGCGAGGCGGGCACGGCGGTTCCGGATAGGCTGACCGGCGCTTTTTTGACGGCCGTCGACCTGCCGAGCGGCATCGCCATCTCTGGGGCGGCGTTGGCGCCCGATGCATCGACCGCAGACAACAACGTCTTGGCCAGCTTCTTGGACGGTCTGGGCGGGCAGGATTCTTTGCTTGTTGGTATGGCAGATGGCGTGGCGACCCTGTGGTCGCGGCTGCTTTTGGGCTATGGGTCGACCTACGACAAGGTGGGTTCGGCGGGCTCGGATTTCTTGGACAAGGTCGACGGGGTCCTGGGCGGCTCTGCCGGGTCTTGGCTTAAGGACAAGATCAAGGAAGTCATGGAGAAGCTCGACCTGGAACCGTGCGATATGCGCCTGCGAAAGCCCGTGCTGGTCAACACCGGCAAAATCCTGGAAAAGGCGGGATACGAGAAGGACAAGACGCTGCGCGAGCTGGTCGGTAGCCTGCCCAACCAGGGAAGCGCCTACGACTATGCACGGGCCTTTGGCATCTGGCTGGCGGACGAGCTGGAGCTCAAAGAAGTGACTGTGGCCGAGATCCAGATTCCCGGTACGAGCATCACGATTCCGCTTAAGATCGACGTGTCAAAGCTCTTGGGGAGCTTGCCATGAGTCGTTGGGGGAGGCGGCCGGGCCGTGGGGCGGTGGCAGGCACGTCTGGCCAGATGTGCGTCGAGGCGGCGATCATCTTGCCTGTGGTCTTGGTATGCGCGTTGATCGCTTACAACCTCATGTTGTTCATCGATGCGTGCGC
>CAVDXJ010000188.1:0-4221 GCA_963612765.1 Oscillospiraceae bacterium | reverse complement strand
TGGCCCGATCGTTTTCGCAGGTCAACGAGCAGCTCGAGGCCGTCTACAAAGGCCTGGGCGAGATGCAGGCCGTGGCCCAGGACGTGGGCGGCCTAAAGCGCGTGCTGTCCAACGTCAAGACCCGCGGCATCCTGGGCGAGGTCCAGCTGGCCGCTATCCTGGGCGACATCCTCACTACAGACCAGTACGACCAAAACGTTGCCACCAAGCCCGGCAGCAACGACCGCGTGGAGTTTGCCGTCAAGGTCCCGGTCGAGGACGGCACCATCTACCTGCCCATCGACGCCAAGTTCCCCGGCGATGCCTACGACCAGCTGCGCGATGCTCAGGAATCCGGCGAGAAGGACGCCGTCGAGGCTGCTCGTAAGGTCCTTGAGTCCCGCATCAAGGGCGAGGCCAAGGACATTTGCGAGAAGTACATTAGCGTGCCACAGACCACCAATTTCGCCATCATGTTCCTGCCCTTCGAGGGCCTGTATGCCGAGGTCGTCGACCGTCCCGGCCTGCTGGAGTGCCTGCAGCGCGACTACCACGTTAACGTCGCCGGTCCCTCCACGATGGCGGCCCTTCTCAACAGCTTGCAGATGAGCTACCAGACCCTGGCCCTCCAGCGCCGCGCCGACGAGATTGCCCAGGTCCTGGCCGCCGTCAAGGCCGAGTTCCCGCGTTACCAGGCCGAACTCGAGCGCGCCTTGAAGCAGCTCGACACCGCCCGCGGCACCGTGAGCAACATCATCACCACCCGCACCAACGTGATCGAGCGCAAGCTCAAGGACGTCACGGCAATAGAAGACCCCCAGGAAGCAGAGCGCCTGCTTGGCCTGGGGGACTTGGGGGGAAGCGAGGATTAACTGAGAAGTTCGGGCGGGCGAATCGGGCGGACCGGGTGGTGCGCCGCCTGATCGCTCAGCCCGAAGCCGCTACTCCTCCAGCGCGGCGCGCCCGTAGGCGTCGGCGGCCAGCATCGCGGCGGCGACCTTCTCGGGCGTGACCTCAAACGGCATGTTGTGCAGCGTGTCGGCGTCAGAGCAGGCAAGCTTCGCGACCTCAAGCACGCGCTCGTAGCTGGCATCGGTTACGCCAAGCTCGGCAAACGTGACGGGCAGGCCCACCTCGACGCAGAAGTCCAGGACCTCGTAGAGCTCCGGGGCGTTCTCCAAAACCAGCTGGGTCAGGGTGCCAAAGGCGACCTTCTCGCCGTGGTAGTAGGCGTGGGTCTCTTCCATGGCGGTCATGCCGTTGTGGATCGCGTGGGCGCCGGCCAGGCCCGCCGACTCAAAGCCCAGGCCCGAGAGCAAGGTGTTTGCCTCGATGACCTTCTCGACAGACTCGGTGCAGGCGCCGGCCTCGAGTGCCAACTTGGCCTTAACGCCGTCGCTCATGAGGGTGTCGTAGCACAGGCGGGCCAGAGCCATCGCGGCGCCGGTTACCTTGCCGCCAGCGCAGGTGCCTGCGTCAGAGCGGGTGCAGGCGCGGGCCTCAAAGTAGGTGGCCAGCGCGTCGCCCATGCCAGACACCGTCAAGCGCACGGGGGACTTGGCGATGACCTCGGTATCCATCAGCACCAGGTTGGGGTTTTGCTTAAAGAACTGATACTCCTTGAACTGGCCGTCGTCGGTGTAGATGACCGAGAGGGCCGAGCAGGGCGCGTCGGTCGCGGCGATGGTGGGGACAATAACGACGGGCAGGTCAACGGCTGCGGCAACGGCCTTGGCGGTATCAAAGATCTTACCGCCGCCCAGGCCAACGACGACATCTGCGCCGCAGTCCTTAAGCACGGCTACCAAGCGGTCGATCTCGGCCTGAGAGCACTCGCCGTTGAAGTTGTCGTAAACCAGCTCGACACCCGCGGCGGCAAAGCTGGCGTCCACGCGCTCGCCAAAGCGCTTGATGCCACCCGCGGATATGATGACCAGGGCTTTGTTGCCGTAGACCTTGGTGTACTCGCCCAGGCGGTCAAGCTCGCCGGGACCCTGAAGGTACTTGCTGGGGCTAATGAAAACGCGTGCCATGCTCATGTCCTCTCGCTGTGGTGAAGTGAAAAGCCCCTCGCTTTTCACGCAGATAGGGCTAGTATCCCCAGGCCGGGCGACCCGCTGGAGCCGGTAAGGTTTTTCTCGGTGAGCGGCCAATGGCGAGCGGAGAAGAAAATTAATTTCTCGCTTGCAAATTGGGGAGGGCGAGCTATTCTGTAAGGCTTTATCGAGCACGGAATGGAAGGAGAACATCATGTCCGACATCGAGAAGAGCCAGCTAACCGACGAGGAGTTCGCCGAGGTCCAGGGCGGTGTTGTCGATAGGCGAGTCCCTCCGCGGTGGGTCCCCTATACTGACCCCAACAAGTCTTTTTACTGCCCCAACTGTGGCAGGAACGATCTTGAGTACGACGCCCGCAATGCTGAGCCCAACTATTTTCGTTGCAAGCATTGCAATCATCGCTTCTACAAGAAAGAAAGCCACGGTTACTCCGTTGGCTCTGGCTGGTAAGTAGGCGCGCGCCGCGCGTAAGAAGCAAGCCGTGCGAGTAGGGAGGACATTATGTCTGATGTAAAGAAGAAGCAGCTCACCGACGAGGAGTTCGCCAAGGTCCAGGGCGGTAGCGGCGACGTGATTTTTTACTGCCCCAAGTGCGGCAGCAAAGGGGTTGAGTTTTGGAACGCAACCGAGTATGACGTGTGCTGCATCATGTGTCACCACGTTTTTACTAAGGAAGAGTGCGCCTATTCTGTGGGTGATGGCTGGTAAGCAAAATACCGGGGGGCGAAAGGGAACGTTATGTCTGACGCCGAGAAGAAGCAGCTTGACGAGGCCGAGGTTGCTAAGGTCCAGGGCGGCAAGACCATTGAGCTCGAGGGCGACGAGTGGGAGCTGTTCGATGAGCCCAATGTCACGATTTACTGCCCCAAATGCAACGGAACCAAGTTTGGCGTCAATACTTTCCTTTGGATAGAAGAGCTCAAGTGCGCTAACTGCGGGTACCGTTTCTTAAGGGACCTCGAGGGCTCCGCGTCGATTGGCGGCGACTGGTAGCGCCCTGAGCGGTCTTCTCGCCAGGTCGGCCGTGTTAAATCGGGTGGTGTAGTGTTTCCATCTGGGGTGTTTTGCGCTCTTGGGGGTCTTGGCGGGTTAAAATCCCGCCATCGACTTTGTCGTGAGACCCACAGGAAGGGGAGAAATATGAACATCACCAGAAGGAACTTCGCCGCCGTCACCGGCCTGGCCGCTGCTTCCGCCGTTCTTGCCGGCTGCGGTTCGAGCTCCGGCAGCTCCAGCTCTAGCAGCGACTCCAGCGCTGCGTCCTACAAGATCGGCGTCGTCCAGCTTACCGAGCACGCCGCCCTTGACGCCGCCAACGAGGGCTTTGTCGAGGCCGTCCAGGCGTCGGGCCTTTCTGTCTCGATCGACCAGCAAAACGCGCAGAACGACCAGTCCGCCTGCCAGACCATCGCGTCCAAGTTCGTGGGCGACGGCGTCAACCTGATCTTCGCCATCGCGACCCCGGCCGCCCAGGCTGCCGCCGCCGCGACCACCGATATCCCCATCGTTGGCTCCGCCATCACCGATTACGCCGCGTCTGGCCTGGTCAAGGACAACGACAAGCCCGGCACCAACGTCACCGGCTCTTCTGACCTCACCCCGGTTGCCGAGCAGCTGCAGATGATGCAGAAGGTCCTGCCTAACGTGAAGAAGGTCGGCTTGCTGTACTGCTCGGCCGAGTCCAACTCCGACATCCAGATCGCCAGCGCCAAGGAAGAGCTGGACGCCCTGGGCCTGTCCTACACCGAGTTCGCGGTCTCTAGCTCCAACGAGATCCAGTCTGTGGTCGAGTCGGCCGTGGGCAAGGTCGACGCGCTTTATGCCCCCACCGATAACACCATCGCCGCGGGAGCCGCGCAGGTCGGCCAGATCTGCAAAGAGAACAAGCTCCCGTTCATCACCGGCGAGGAGGGCATGTGCGAGGCCGGCGGCCTGTTTACCCTCTCCATCAACTACAAGGACCTGGGCAAGCTTGCCGGCGAGATGGCCGTCAAGATCTTGAAGGGCGAGTCCAAGCCCGCCGACATGGCTATCGAGCACCTCTCGACCAGCGAGCTCGTGGTGGTCAAGAACGAGGAGATGGCCAAGGCCATCGGCGTTGACCTCTCTGCCCTGGACGCCTAAATCCGCGCAGGTAAACGACCTGTTTTGCGGGCATGCCGCCCTTCGTGGGGCGCGCATGCC